>JBCCLX010000024.1:0-19238 GCA_039026635.1 Pseudomonadota bacterium | reverse complement strand
GCGGGCCCGGATGGCCACTTCGTCCACCGCCTCGAAGCGGCCCGTGAACTCGTCCCAGCGCGTGATTTCGCGAGAAAGGGCCGCCACGACATCCACGCTCGGCGGTGGCGCCACAGCCGCGGGCACCGAGGCCTCGGCCTCACTCACCAGCACCGGCAGGTCGATCCTGTCGGCCGTGTACCAGAGGGCGCCGGCAAAAAGCGCGCCAAGGCTCACCCCTGTCAGCAGCGTCTTCACATTGGTCATATCGCATCCTCACCATGCCTCCGGCCACAGCCGGGTATGGACGCAGAGATGAGGGCGGATCGCGCAGTGAGTACCGCGCCGATCGTCAGGGCATTGTTGCCTGCAAGTTAACGATCAGCCATCGGCGGGGCCCAGAGCGCGCGGGTCTGGCTACTCACCAGGAAGTCCACGAAGGCCCGGATCCGTGGCGCCACGAGGCGCCGATCGAGGTAGACGACGGAATAGGGAAACCGGTCGAAGCGCCGCTCCGGTAGCACTTGGACCACGCGTCCTGCCTCAAGCGCCTCCACCACCAGAAAGCTCGGCAGTTGCGCGATCCCGATGCCCGCCTCGGAGGCCTGTAGGACCGCATCGACGCTATTGACCACCAGCGCAGGGTTCAGCGTCTTGTGCACCACTTCGCCCTCGATATCGAAGACGAAGGGGAAGAGCCGCCCGGTATTGCGCACGCGATAGTGGATAGCGCGATGGCTATCGAGCGCGTCGAGTGTCGCCGGCACGCCCATGCGCTCGAGGTACTGTGGTGCTGCGACCGTGTAGACCCGATCGTCGAACAGTTTGCGGGCGACGAGATTGGCACCGTCGCCGAGCTGGCCGATGCGGATCGCCACGTCGATCCCCTCCGCCGCCAGATCGACCTGCCGATCCTCGAAGCTCATCTCCACTTCAACGTCGCGGTACTCGCACATGAACTGCAGCACCCGCTCTGTCAGCAGTTTGCGCCCGAAGACCGCTGGAGCGGAGACAACGAGCCTGCCGCGCGGGTTCTCTATACTGTCCGAGAACTCTTCCTGCAGTGTCTCGGCCGCATCCAGCAAGCGACGCGCGCCTTCTAGAAACCGCTCCCCCTCAACCGTCAGCGCCACGCTGCGGGTGGTCCGGTTGAAGAGCTTCGCACCGATCTCCTCTTCGAGCCTCGTGACGGCCTTGGAACAGGCGGAGGTGGAGATGCCGAGGCGCTTGGCGGCCGGGGCAAAGCCCCGCTCCTTCGCCACCTGCGAAAAGATCGCCAAGGTCTGAAGATTGTACATCGCCGCGCAACCTATTCCACGTCTCGCCGCTGTTCAAAGGCTTCGGCCGTCGCACGATGTCTAGCGGCGCCCTCGGGATCTGGGTGCGGGCAAAGGTCTGAGCTGAGCCTGGCGCATCGACCGGAAGGTGGCGGTCGAGCCGAGGAGTAGGAGAGGGGCTCGCATAAAGCGACGTCTCTGACGTGGATTTCCATCAAAAGGTGCTAAAATTTTAGGCTCGTCGCCTGGGAACACGACCAAGGCGCGGTCGAAAAGGTGCCGTGAAGCCCCCTGTGTCGCGAGCGCAAAGGCGCTGAATGCTATGCTAGCCATGGCACGAAAGCTGCATTTGCCTCTCCGTCTGCGCGGGCTGAGCCGGACGCTGGGAGGGAACCACCATGGTCTGGATCATCATCGGCTTCATCGTTCTGGCCGTCGTCACGATCCTCCTTTTGAACCGTTTCTACATCAAGGCGAGCCGGGAGGTCGCGCTCGTGCGCACAGGCCGCGGCGGCCAGCGCGTGGTCCTCGATGGTGGCGTTTTCAGCCTGCCCTTCCTGAACCGCACCGCGGAAGTGAACATGCGCACCATGCGGCTCGAAGTGGAGCGCGCAGGCGAGACCTCAATCATCACGCAGGACCGCCTGCGCATCGACGCCACCGCCGAGTTCTATGTGCGCGTCGAGCCCACGGCAGACGGCGTTGCCACAGCCGCGCAGGCGCTTGGCTCGAAGGCGTTCCGCGCCAGCGATCTCGCCGATCTCCTCGAAGGCAAGCTGACCGACGCCCTACTCTCGGTCGCCGCGACGTACACGATGGACACGCTGCAGGATAATCGCGGTGAGTATGTCGCCGAGGTGGCCCGCACGCTGGAGCCGCGGCTCAAAGCGAACGGCCTGCTGATCGAAGCCGTCTCCCTGACCCGCCTCGACCAGACGCCCTTTGGCGCTCTCGACCAGAACAATGCCTTCAACGCCGTCGGGATGCGCCGCCTGGCCGAGGTGATCGCCACCAACAAGAAAGAACGCGCCGAGATCGAGAACGAAGCCGAGACCGCCGTGCGCCAGAGCCATCTGGATGCGGCCAAGCGCCGGCTGCTGATCGAGCAGGAAGAGGAGGAAGCCCAGCTCGCCCAGGGCAAGGCCGTCGAAGCGGCGCGGGCGAAGACGATGGCGGAGATCGCCGAAGCGCAGGCCGAAGCGGAAGAGCGCCGCGAATACGCGCGCATCCAGCGCGACATGGAAGTGCGCGCAAAACAGATCCAGTCGGACCGCGAGGTTGCCGAGATCGATTATCAGGCAGAGCGCGCGCGGCGCGGTGCCAAGGCCGATAGCGAGATCGAGATCGCCGCCAAGAAGGCCGAGGCCGCGACCGCGCAGGCCGCAGCGGCGGATGCGATCGCATCCGAGGTCATCGGGCGGGAGCGTGTGGTGACCGCTAAGGAAACGGCGATTGCCGAACGCGCCAAAAAGCTCGCCGTGATCGAAGCGGAGAAGGAAGCGGCGATCGACGACACCCGCGTTGCCTCGGAAGCCGATACGGTGCGCGCCATGGCGGAGGCTGAGGCGCGGGCCGAGGAGATGAAGGCAGCCGCCACAAAGACGCGTCTGTTGGCCCAAGCCGAGGGCGAGGCGGCGCTGTTCTCGGCGCAGAACGCGCAGGCGGATGCCATCGTGAAAATGAAGGTCGACCTGGCGAAGATCGACACGCTGCCCGAGGTGGTGCGCGAGATGGTCAAGCCGGCCGAGAAGATCGACTCGATCCGCATCAATCACGTCACGGGCTTCGGCACTGTGAACGGCGGGGCGGCAGGCGGACCTGCTGGCGGCGGCGATGGTCCGATGGTCAATCAAGTGATCGACGGGATCCTCGGCATGGCCCTGCAACTGCCTGCGGTTCAGAAGCTCGGCGAGGAGATCGGCATGAATGTCGGTGGCGGGCTGGGAGACGTGGCCAGCCGTCTCAACGCCGACAGCGCCCAAGCAAACGCCGCCTCATCCCCCGCGAAGAACGCCTCTACCGAGTGAGAACAGGCGCAGCAGGACGTGCTTAACGCCACCGGCAAACCCGCTCGGCTCCACCGGGCGCACGACAAAGGAGAGACCCCATGACCTTCAAACGCCCCACCCGGCGCGGACTGCTCCAAGCGACGGGCGCCACGGCGACGGTTCTTGCCGCCCCAGCCATCGTTCGTGCGGCCGAGCCGATCAAAATGGCGGCCATCCTGGACCAGTCGGGCGGGCTCGAACTACTCGGCCGCCCGATGCTGGAGGCCACCAAAATGGCGGTCTCGGAGATCAATGCCGCGGGCGGTCTCTTGGAGCGGCAGATCGAGCTGATCTCCTACGATCCGCAAACCACGATCCAGTTCTACACCCAGTTCGCGACACAGGCGGCCGCCGGCGATCGGGTCGACGTGGTCCATGCCGGCATCACCTCGGCCTCGCGAGAGGCCATTCGGCCCGTGCTGAATCGCTTCCAGACGCTGTACTTCTACAACACGCTCTATGAGGGCGGCGTCTGCGATTACAATAACTTCTGCACCGGCTCGACACCGGCACAGACGGTAGAAAAGCTGGTCCCCTATGCGATGAACAAGTGGGGCAAGAAGGTCTACATCATCGCGGCGGACTATAACTACGGACACATCACGGCCGATTGGGTCCAGAAATACGTCCGCGACAACGGCGGTGAGAATGTGGCGGTTGAGTTCTTCCCGCTGGACGTCACGAACTTCGGGCCGACCATCAAGAAGATCCAGACCGAGAAGCCCGACTTTGTCATGTCGGCGCTGGTCGGCGCGGCGCATATCTCCTTCTATCGCCAATACGGTGCGGCCGGGGTCAACACGGAGATCCCGCTGGCCTCGACGACCTTCACTCTCGGTGGCGAGCACAAGCTCGTCTCGGCCGAGGAAGGCAACGGCATGATCGTCTCCTTTGCCTACTTCGAGGAGATCGACACGCCCGCCAACAAGAAGTTCGTCGAGGATCTGCGCGCCTTCTCCAGCCAAGACATTGCCTATATCTCCGAGACGACGGCGCGATCCTACGAGGGCGTCTATCTCTGGGCCGAGGGCGTGAAGAAGGCGGGGACGACGGACCGTGCCGCAGTGATAGAAGCGCTGCGCTCGCCGGTTGCCTTCGATGGGCCCTCCGGTACGGTCACCATCGAGCCGAAGACGAACCACCTGGTGCAGAACGTCGCGATCGCGGAGCTTCAGGACCAGACGCTCAACGTGCTCGAGACCTTCGAGGCGCAGCCACCGGCCGACACGCTTTTGGTCTGTGACCTTGATGCCAATCCCAACCAGTCGACCTTCTACTTCGAGAACGGGCTGGCTGCGGCCGGCATCGACTGACCCTCCCAGGGGTGGGCGAAGACGCCCACCTTACCGCTTGACCGGAGCGCCCATGGACCTCTTCCTCGCCCTCGTGCTGCAGATCGTCTACGGCATCTCGAACCTTGCGCTCATCGGGCTCGGCCTCGCGATCATCTTCGGCATGATGCGGGTGATCAATCTCGCGCATGGCGAGTTTCTGATGCTGGGCGGCTATACGGTGATCGTGGCCACCAACAACGGCGTGAACATCTGGATCGCGATGCTGATCTGCGCGCCGCTGGTCGTCGGCCTTATCGGGGTGATCGTGGAGCGGGTACTGATCCGTTTTCTCTATGGGCGCATGATCGACACGTTGCTGGCGACCTGGGGGCTCTCGCTATTCCTGATTGGCCTTGTCACCACGATCTTCGGGCCACAGACGACCACGACGATCTCACCACCGATCGGAGCGATCCAGATCGGCGATTACGGCTCCTCGGGCTATGAGCTCTTCCTGATCGTCGTCACCCTGCTCGCTATCGCGGGGGTCTATGCGGTGCTGCGGCTGACGAAACTTGGCCTCCTCGCGCGCGGCACGATGCAGAACGCCGATATGGCAGCGTCCCTCGGTGTCTCCACACCTCGGATCTACATGCTGACCTTCGCCTTCGGCTCGGCGGTCGCGGGGCTTGCTGGTGGGCTCTTGGCGCCGATCACAGGCGTCGTGCCCACCATCGGCGCGATCTACATCGCCAAGGCGTTCATCACCGTCATCTCCGGAGGCGCAGCGATCCTTGCCGGCACCGTCTCGGCGGCCACGCTGCTGGGTTCGGTCAATGGGATCGTGTCCTGGAGCACCGGGCCGACCCTGGGCGAGGTCGCCCTGCTTCTCACAGCCGTCATCCTGATCCGCCTCATGCCCCAAGGCATCACGGGACGCTTCTTCAGGAAATCGCTGTGACCGCGGCCGAGAAAACCCGGCTCTGGGTGCTAGGGGCCCTCGCGCTCGCCTTCATGTTCGGCGCGCCAGAGGTGCTGCAGCTCTTCACGATCATCAACCTGACGACGGCGATCGCGCTGGCGCTGCTGGCCCTCAGCCTGGGTCTGATCTGGGGCCATGGCGGCATTCTCTGTTTCGGCCAGACCGCCTTCTTCGGCCTCGGCGCCTACACTTACGCGGTCTGGGCGCAGAATTTCGGGGAGACGACGGGGGCGGTGCTCGCGGCCATCGCCATGGGCGCGGCCTTCGCCGCCGCGCTTGGCTACTTCATCTTCTATGGCCGCGTGTCGGACGTCTATCTGGGCGCGATCACGCTGGTGGTGACGCTCGTCTTCTTCAACCTGATGCGCCGCACCTCGGGCCCGGAGTACAAGATCGGCGACGCGCTCCTAGGCGGCTTCAACGGGACCACGGCGCCGCCTCTCACCCTGCCCTGGGACAGCGGCGCGATGCTCTTTCCGAACCAGGTGTTCTACGTCGCGATGGGCGCGCTGATCCTGAGCTATTTCGGCTGCGTCTGGCTGACCCGCACCCCCTTCGGCCGCGTTTGCGCGGCGATCCGGGAGAACGAAACGCGCGCAGAGTTACTCGGCTACGACGTGCGGGCCTACAAGCTCTGCCTCTTCGCCGTCGGCGGGGGGCTCGCGGGGCTGGCGGGGGTGTTGATCGCCAACGGCGTCGGTCGCGTCACGCCCGATCTCTTTAACCTCGGCTATGCCGCGCAGGCGATCATCTGGGTCATTGTGGGCGGTCGCGGGACGCTGATCGGGCCGATCCTCGCCGCCTTCGGGCTCTTCTACCTGACGGCCTGGCTTGGCCAGCAGGGCACGCTGGACCTCAACATGGTGCTCGGGATCGTGCTGATCCTCTTCGTCCTGCTGCTGCCGCGGGGCGTCGTGCCAGCGGTGATGACGCTGACGACCGCGCGGCTCGGGCGGGGGCGAGACCTTCGATCCGCCCGCAACGGCAGCCGGCGCCGGCGCAGCACGCGCCCCGCGATCGAACCTGCGGAGTAGCCCATGGCCGAGATCGAAACCCACGCTCGCCCCCGCCGACAGCGGCGCGATCGCTCACCGCGCCAGCGCGAGACGGTGGTGGAGACGCGCGGCCTGACGATGCGCTTTGGCGGCGTCACGGCCAACGAGAACGTCGATTTCGCGCTGGAGGCCGGAGAGCTGCGCTGCCTGATCGGGCCGAACGGCGCGGGCAAGAGCACCTTCTTCAAATGCCTGACCGGTCAGCTCACCCCGAGCGAGGGGACGGTGCTGATCCGCGATCTCGACGTCACGGGTGCGAACCCGCATGAGATCGCGGGCCTCGGCGTTGGCATCAAGACGCAGGTGCCCAACGTGTTCGATGGTCTGAGCGTGCAGGAGAGTGTCTGGCTTGCGGCCCGCCGCGCCCATGGCGCCGCCCGCGCCGAACGGCTGACCGCCGACACCCTAGAGCGGGTACGCCTCGGCCCCATCCGCGCGAGCACCGTCGGCAGCCTGGCCCATGGTCAGCGTCAATGGGTCGAGCTTGCCATGGTCATGGCCTCGGAACCCTGGCTCGTGCTGCTGGATGAGCCGGCGGCGGGCATGACCGACGAGGAAACCGTGTTCACTGCCGAGCTGATCCGTGAGCTGAACCGCACCACCAGCATGATCGTGGTGGAGCATGACATGAACTTCATCCGCGCCATCGCCGCGCGCGTCACCGTCTTCCATCGCGGCGCCGTCCTGATGGAGGGCAGCATGGATGAGGTCTCCGCTGACCCGACGGTGCGCGACGTCTACTTGGGGCATAAGCATTGAGCGCCGCGGAAGAAATCGCGCAACCGGCGCCGGCCGAGATCCTCTCGGTGCGTGGCCTGCGCGCCGGATATGGCCGCGTGCCGGTGCTGCAGGGCGTCGATCTTTCCGTCGGCGAGGGTCAGATCGTTGGCATCCTCGGCCATAACGGCATGGGCAAGAGCACGCTCCTCAAGACCGTGATGGGGATCGTGAAGGCCACGGGTGGCGCCATCGAATTCGACGGCATCGACATCACGCGCGAGGCGCCGCATGCGCGCTCGCGCCTCGGCATCGGCTATGTGCCGCAGGGGCGTGGGATCTTCCCGAGCCTTTCGGTGCTCGATAATCTGCGCATGGGCGTCGCAAGCCATGGGATCGCGGACGAAACGGCGGCCGTCGAAAGTGTGCTCGCAGAGTTCCCCCAGCTCGAGCGCCTGCTCCAGCGCCAGGGGGGCGCGCTCTCGGGCGGTGAACAACAGCTTCTGGCCCTAGCGCGCTGCCTGATTTCAGCGCCCGATCTCGTGCTGCTCGATGAGCCGACCGAGGGGATCCAGCCTTCGATCGTCGACATGATCGAGGACAAGCTGGAGGAGCTCGCCCGTGTCCGCGGCCTCTCGATCCTGCTGGTCGAACAGAACCTCGAGTTCATCACCTCGCTCTCGGACCGCGTGCTCGTGCTGCAGAAGGGGCAGGTGAAGGGTGAGATCGGCGGGCACAACATGGACAGTGCGCTGATCGACGAGTTCACCGGCTTTACGAGCGGCAATGGCAACGGCGCCCCCAAGGCAGCGCTTGCGCCGCCCACAATGCCGCCCCCCATGCCGGCCACCACGCCGCCCAAAGACAGCCCGCCCGCGTCCAACGGCGCCCCTAAACCGGCAGCTTCCCCAGCCACCATCGAGCCCTTGCTCCCCCCCGCCTCGATGACCGAAAGGCTCGCCCATATGACCGTCCAGCGCCCCACCTTCAGCCAGCTCAAGGGCATCGTCGAGGACTTCGGGATGCATCTCTCGGACGAGCGGATCGCGGAGTTCCTGAGCCTCATGGAAAGCTCCATGAAGCACTACGACACGCTCGACGCGATGCCCGACAACCTGCCCACCGTCGAGTTCCCGCGCACCGCCGGGCATCGCCCCACGGCGGAGGAGGATCCGCTCCATGCCTGGTACGTCAAAGTCGACGTGCAGGGCGCGCCGCGCGGGCCGCTCGCCGGTAAGACCATCGCGCTTAAGGACAACGTCTGCCTCGCCGGCGTGCCGATGATGAACGGCGCCTCGACGCTGAAGGGCTATACCCCCGATCTGGATGCCACGATCGTTACCCGCATCCTCGAGGCAGGTGGCACGATCAAGGGCAAGGTGCATTGCGAGCATTTCTGCCTCTCCTCAGGCAGCCACACGAACTCGACCGGCCATACCCATAACCCGCACAAGCGCGGCTTCTCCGCTGGCGGCTCGTCTTCCGGCTCGGGCGCCGTGGTCGGCGCAGGCGAGGTCGACATGGCCATCGGCGGCGACCAGGGCGGCTCGATCCGCATGCCCGCCAGCTTCTGCGGGATCTACGGCATGAAGCCGACGCATGGCCTCGTGCCCTATACCGGCGTCATGCCGATCGAGAACACCATCGATCATACCGGCCCGATGACCCAGACGGTGACGGACAACGCCCTGCTGCTGGAGGTGCTGGCAGGCTCCGACGGCCTCGACCCCCGGCAATACGCGCCCAAGACCGACGCCTATACGGCAGCTCTCTCCCGCGGTGTCCAGGGCCTGCGCATCGCGATCCTGCGGGAGGGCTTTGGTCGACCCGAAAGCGAGGCCGTGGTCGATGCCGCCGTCCGCCGCGCGGGGGAGACCTTCCGCAGCCTTGGGGCCACGGTCGATGAGGTCGCGATCCCCATGCACAACAAAGCCATGGCCGTCTGGCTGCCCATCGCGGCCGAGGGCTCGACCAACCAGATGATGAAGGGCAACGGGATGGGGACCGGCTGGGAGGGGCTCTACACGACCTCCCTGCTGGACGCCCATGCCAACTGGCGCGCCCGGGCCGATGAGCTGTCGGACAGCCTCAAGATCACGATGTTCACGGGCGAGTACTTCCAGCGCCATCACCGCGGGCACTACTATGCCAAGGCCCAGAACATCGCGCGCCGGCTGCGCGCGGCCTATGACCAGATGCTCGGTGCCTACGACCTGCTGCTCATGCCGACGACGCCGATGCGCGCGACGCCCCTGCCCGGTCCGGACGCGCCGCTCGCCGAGATCCTGCAGCGCGCCTTCGAGCCGCTCGAGAACACCGCGCCCTTCGATGTCACCGGCCATCCAGCCATGAACATCCCCTGTGCGATGGAGGACGGCCTGCCGGTGGGCGCCATGCTCGTGGGCCGTCATTGGAACGAGAGCACGATCTATCAGGCCGCTGCCGCCTTCGAAGCCGCGGGCGACTGGAAGACGATGTGAGCTGCGCATGACGATCCGCCGCCCGGGCCCGGGTGAGATCCGCGACGCCGGTGCGGAGCTTGGCCTGACCCTTTCCGAGGCCGATGCCGAGAGCTTCCTGGGCCTCATGCAGGGTCTCTTCGACAGCTACGACATCGTCGATACGATGGTCGAACCGCTGCCCGAAACCCGCTACCCGCGCACCCCGGGCCGGCGGCCGGAGCCGAGCGAGAACCCCTATGGCGCCTGGGCCGTCTTGAGCACGATCCGGGGCGCCAAGCGGGGGCCGCTCCTCGGCAAGACCGTCGCCGTGAAGGACAATGTCTGCGTCGCAGGCCTGCCGATGCAAAATGGCGCCTCGATCCTCGAGGGCTATGTGCCCGAGATCGACGCGACCATCGTGACGCGCCTCCTCGATGCCGGGGCTGAGATCCACGGCAAGGCGGTCTGCGAGTATTACTGCGCCTCGGGAGGCAGCCATACGAGCGTGCCCGGGCCTGTCGAGAACCCCGCTGTGCCGGGCCATAACGCGGGCGGCTCTTCCTCCGGTTCGACGGCGCTCGTCGGGGCGGGCATCGTCGATATGGCAACGGGCGGCGATCAGGGCGGCTCGATCCGCATCCCTGCGTCCTTCTGTGGCGTGGTCGGGCTCAAGCCCACCCATGGCCTCGTCCCCTATACTGGGATCTTCGCGGTCGAACTGACGGTCGATCATGCCGGCCCAATCACGCGCAGCGTTGCGGATAATGCGCTGATGCTCGATGCGATGGCGGGCCCCGACGGTCTCGACCCCCGCCAAGCGGCCCTGCCCGCCCAGCCCCAGGTGCCCCAGAAGCTCAACGATGGCCGCTATGTGCGGTCGCTCTCGCGCGGCATCGCGGGCATGCGCATCGCCCTCGTCACCGAGAGCCTTGCGATGCCCGGCGCGGAGGACGCGGTGAATACGCGCCTGCATGAGACGGCGGAGACCCTGAAGCGCCTCGGCGCCCATGTCGCCGAGATCTCGATGCCGCTCCATGCCGTTGGTGCCGCCATATGGACGCCGATCTTCCTCGAAGGGGCGACCGAGCTGATGATGCGCCAGAACGCCTATGGCACGAACATGAAGGGCGTGTTTCTGGAGAGCCTGCTCGATGCGCATGCACGCTGGCGCGAGCGCGCCGATGAGCTGTCCGAGACGCTGAAGCTCGGCATTCTCATGGGCCACTACATGAGCTCGCGCCATCGCGGGCGCTATTACGGCCGCGCCCAGAACCTCAACCGTGCGCTGACCGCGGCCTATGATGCGGCGCTTGCGGAGCATGATCTCTTACTGATGCCGACGACCCCGATGGCGGCTCAACCCCTTCCACCACCGGGCGCAAGCCGCGAGGAGATCGTCGCCGCTGCCTTCTCGATGCTGCCGAACACGGCACCGACCTGCGCGACCGGGCACCCGGCCCTCTCGCTCCCTTGCGGTCTCACCCCCGATCGTCGGCCGGTCGGCGCACAACTCGTCGGCCCGCGCTGGGGCGAGGAGACGATCTATCGCGCCGCCGCTGCCTTGGAGACGGCCCTAGGCTAGTCAGCCCATCACTCAGCCCTTCCACAGGCTGTGCAGTGCAAGACCCCGTCATGCCGGCTCCACGAAACCGTCGGAGCTCTAAGGACGCGACAGGATCACGCGACCGGTTCGTCGCGCTCCACCAGGACGTTAGCCGAGGATGCTCGAACGCTTGTCTGGATCGTCGGGAAAGACGCGCCCTTTCTCGATGCACTGAAAGATGTGTTCGAAAACGCTGCCGGACTGCCCAGCCCGCGTGCCGACCGTGAAGTAGCTGTGGCCGACCGGCGGGTCATACCGCGTGTTCACGTCATCGCAGTCGACCTGGAAGACGTTGCGGGGTGTCCGGTCGATATCTTCGGGGCCCGTATGACCGAGGCGTCGCGACGCAACTCGATTACGCAGGTTGGCCGCCTTGCTGGCGCGCAGGGCGAGGTCATCCGACGCGTAGTAGACCACCACGTTGCGCGACGCATGGCTGATGAGCACGCCAGTTTCGCCCTCGTGAAGCGTCTCGTTCACAACGTCAGCCGCAACCATGAAGGTATTGCGGAAGAGCAGCGGCACGCCCGAGGCAAGGTCGTATTTGTTCCAGATCGAAAGGGTCTTGCGCAGCACCCGGTTACCCATGGAATGGGCCAACACGTTGATGCGCTTGAGGCATGGCGCCACATCGGGCTCATTGTCAGGGCTTGCCCGCCACTCCAGGAAGCGCTCGAGAACGCGCGCGAACGAATAGCCGCTCTGATCCGCCGATTTCTGATCGTCCCAATAGTCTTGCACGACACCTCTGTCATTGTCGCAGGGCCAGATCAGAGGGAGCACCAGGACTTCATTCTCCTTGGCTTTGTCGCAAAGAGACTGCAGCTGCGAGGCCGTCTCGAACACATCATCCGGCAAGTTACTGAAGCCATGCAGGAAAATGAGGATCTGGCGGCAGTCGCTCTCCCGCACCCGCTTCAGCAACTCCTTGCTCGTGATCTCCGTGTGGTTCCCGTCCTCCCCCTTCTCGCAATAAAAAACTGAGTTCGATGGCGCGTTATTGTTGAGATCAAAGGTGAAACGACGCCCCTTGCGGGTGCGAATGCTCTGGGTCGGAAAACGGTTTGTGACGAAAAGCATGGAACCCTCCCGAATTTTTTGACGAGGTTGTATAATTGAGCGAGGCTACTCCATCCGAGATTTCCTGTCATTCCTGGAAGCAATTCAGCAGGCGTGGCCGGCCTCTACGACCGGGTCAGGCCAAAATGCCTCAGGGCTGCCTTGGCGATCTGCGGGCCGCCGGACTCTTGGACGAAATGGCCGCCCTCGGCGATCTCCAGTGGGGCCGGACATCCGCGGATGATGGTGCGCATGACGTTCATCACATCGGGGCCCAGCATCTTGTCCGTCATGCCGATGGCCATGAAGCTCTCGCCTTGCCACTCTTCCGACCAGAACCGCGCGGCCTGCTGTGAGATCGCGACCCCGGGCGCGTCCATCGTTTTGGCGACCAGCTTGGGGAACATGCGCACCCCGGCCTTGTAGCGCTGATCCGGGAAAGGGGCGGCATAGGCTACGGCCTCTGCGTCACTGATGATGGGCTCGTTCTTCTGCATCACGAATGCCACCGGCACATCCGGGTTCGAGACGATATCCGCCTTCCACTCCTCAAAGGCCGGGCTGTCCACAGGCCCTGCCATCAGGCCCGTGTTCATGATCAGCAGACGCTTGAAGCGGTCAGGCATCTCCATTGGCAGCGTGAGCCCCAACACCCCGCCCCAGTCCTGGCAGACCAGCGTGATGCTCCTGAGATCGAGATGCCGGATGAGGGCCAGCATGTATTGGCGGTGGAAATCGAAGGAGTAGACGGCGTCCTCCACCGGCTTGTCCGATCGCCCGAAGCCCAGCCAATCCGGGGCGATGACGCGGACGCCGGCAGCGGCGAAGACCGGGATCATCTTGCGATAGAGATAGCTCCAGCTCGGCTCGCCATGCAGGCAGAGAAACACCTCGTTCGACGCGGGATCACCCTCATCCAGATAGTGCCCCCTCAGGCCGTCGTATCCGGGCAATCCGTTCAGGTAATGCGGGGCAAAATCGAAACCGGGTAGGTCTTCGAACCGATCATCGGGGGTGCGCAGCGCTTCGATCATCTTGAGCCCATTCGTTGATTTGGTCATCTGACCTACATTTTTTAGGTCGCTTGACCAACAACGTCAACCGGCTACCTTCGCACCAAGGATCCGGCACGGAAGGACAATGATGGCGAGCGACGCGGCCCAGCTTTCCGAGAAGGAAATCCTGATCCTCGACTCTGCGCTGGCGCTGTTGAGAGAGCACGGCGACGCTGGGCTGACCATGCGCAAGCTGGCCGAGCGCGCGGGCATGCGGTTGAGCAACGTGCAGTACTACTTCACATCCCGTGACGACGTCCTGAAAGCGATGGCCACGCGATACTTCGAGGCGTGTACGCAGGAGATCCGACGGCTGACTGAAGCGAACCCGGGCGACGCGTTGCGGGAGCGGGCGCATCTCTTGATCCTGACAGTGCTGCGCCACGGCGATGCGCTGTCGGACATGTGCCGCATCTTCCGCGAACTCTGGGCGCTCTCGTCGCGGAACGACGCGATCCGGGATCATATGGCCGACTACTATCGTGTTCTGGCGTGCCTGATCGCCGATTTTGTCCTGGGCGAGACGGCCGAGCCTGATCATCGCGCGAGGCTAGCGAGCCTGTTGGTGCCCTTCTTCGAAGGCTATTCCGTCACCGCAGCGGCCGTTCCCCTCTCCACTGACCAAGTCGCCGATATGCTGGCTGATCTTGCGGTCTCGGTTGGATCGAGCGCCGAGAGGAGCGAAGGTTGAAGCGGCGTCGCTGCGCCCCCTGGCACGGACATCCGGATCGACCGAGATTGGCGGGCTTGGCCCGGGACCGACCGCTTAGATCGGAGGGTCGCCGAGATACCGCCGAAGCGCCGCGGGGGGATTGGCGAAGAGGGCGGCAGTAGGCTGAGGCGCCGATACCGCCCCGTCGGCAAGCACAGAGGCCTCATCCGCAATGCGCAGGGCATCGGTGGGATCGTGGCTCACCATCACGACCTGCAAACCGTTCTCCTGTGCCACCTCTGCAACGAGATCCAGCATGCTCTGCTTGAGCGCAGGGCCGAGGGCCGCGAAGGGTTCGTCGAGCAAGACGAGGGGGCGGTTCTGCAGCATCACGCGTGCAAGGGCGGTTCGGCTCTGCTGCCCGCCCGACAGCGCCCCCGGCTTGCGCGAGCCCAGACCCGCGAGGCCGACGCGGTCGAGAGCTGCGACCATCTGCGCGCGCTGATCCGCGGAGGGCCGGCCATGGGTGAGCGCGAGGGCGATGTTCTCACCGACCGTGAGGTGGGGAAAGAGATTGTTGTCCTGGAAGAGCATCGCCACAGGGCGCTGCGCTGGCGGGGCCGCCGTGATGTCATGCCCGCGCCAGAGGATCTGGCCCGAACTTGGCGCGACAAAGCCCGCGATCGCATTCAGCAGGGTGGACTTGCCCGCCCCGGACGGCCCGATCAGGGCCGTAATCCGCGCGCTCAGGGTGACATCGGCTGCCAGCGTGAACCCGCCATGATCGATCCTGACCCGCTCAAGTCGCAGCATGGGCGCGCCCTCCTCGATCGAAGGCCCAGAAGAGGCCGAGGCTGATGGCGAGAAGGAGCAGCGCTGCCCCCTCGGCGCTTTCCATCTGATAGCTGCCCATGAGCCGATAGATCTGGAGCGGCAAGGTCGCGTCTTCACCGTTGGAGAAGAGCGTGATGACACCGAGATCGCCCATCGAAAGCGCCGCCGTGAGCCCGGCGGCAAAGCCCAGCGGTCGGCGCAGGCGCGGCAGGTAGACCAGCCGCCAGAGCGCCCACCCCCGCAGACCGAGCGAGGCTGCGAGGCGCCCGTAGTCAGCGCGCACATCGTCCATCGCGGGTCGCAGGATGCGCAGCACGAAGGGCAGCGCCATGAGTGCGTTGACCACCAGCGTGACGGGCAGCGCCACCGAGGCCGGTCGGATCAGCGGCTGAAGGAGCAGAAAGTACCCAGTGCCAAGCACAAGACCGGAGATTGCGATCCCAAGGAGCGCCACAGCCTCGCCCGCGCGATTGAGGAGCATCAGGGCGAGCGCGAGGGTCAGCGCTGTCGCTCCGAGCGCCAAAACAAGCGACCGGGCCGTGGCCGCCCAGACCTGCGGTGGCAGAAGCGGCAGGCCGGGAAGCCCGGCAAGCACGACCGAGGCGAGCGGCGCGAGGAGAAAGGCTGCAGCGAGTGCAATCGCCAGGGCATCCATCAGGCGCTGGATCGCGGAGGCGCCCTGCCAACGCGGCATCGCCCGGTCGAGCCCCGCGCCGAAACCGTCGTCCGGCGCCAGCCGCAGGGCCAAGAGGCCTGCGCCAAGGCCAAGCGCCAATTGCATCAAGGCGAGGGTGGCCGCCTTGCCGAGATCGAAGTCGAAGCGGAAGGCCTGGTAGATCGCAAGCTCAACCGTCGTCGAGCGCGGTCCACCCCCAAGGGTCAGCGCGACGGCGAAGGTGCCAAGGCAGATCACGAAGATGACGGCAAAGGCGCCGGGGCAGATGCGGCGCAGCATCGGCACCTCAAGCAGCCGCCAGACCGGAGCACCAAGCGATGCGGCAAGACGAAACCGCTCCGCCGGGATCGACAGCCAGCCCTGCAGCAGCAGGCGCACCGCCAGCGGCAGGTTGAAGAACACATGCGCGAGGATCACGCCGTGAATGCCGTAGATATCGAGCCGCGGCAGCCCGAGCGGCGCCCCGATCCGGTTCAAGAGACCATTGCCGCCGAAGATCGACAGGAGCCCGAGGATCGCCACGATCACCGGCAGGATGAAGGGCGCCCCCATGAGCGCAATCAGCGTTCCCCGCCCCCAGAAGCTGCGCCGGGCGAGCGCGCGGGCGACGGGGATGGCGAGCGCGACCGAGAGAAAGGCCGAGAGCGCCGCCTGCCAGACGGTGAAACGCAGCGCCGCCCAGTCCGCGGATGAGAGATCCGCCACCCCACCGCTCCGCCAAAGCACGGCGAGAACAGGCCCGATCACCAGCCCCGCGACGAGGGCGACGGCCCCTAGTTGGAGAGCCCGCGGCGCCATGCTTCGATCGCCGTGTCGCGGATCTCGGCCGCCTCATCCTCACTGTAGAGCAGCACGGTCTCCGGCAGGGGCAGATCCCGAAAGGCCTGCGGCCAGGCCGTCTCGGGCAGCGCGGCGGGGAAGGACCAGTTCGTGGTCGGGATCATGGCTTGGAAGTCTTCGGACAGGATGAAGGCCATGAACTGCGCGGCCAGTTCGGGCTGATCACTGCCTGCGACCTGCGCTGCAGACTCGACCAAGAGATAGTGGCCCTCCTGGAAGATCGCCGCCTTCTTGGTCAGATCTTCTTCCGCCACGATGTGATACGCGGGCGAGGTCGTGAAGCTGAGGACCATATCGGCCTCGCCATCGGTGAAGAGACCATAGGCCTCAGACCAGCCCTGCGTCACGGTGACGATCTTGGGCGCGAGCGCGGCCCAGGCGTCCCCAGCCCCCTCGCCGAAAACCTGCTGCACCCAGAGCGCCAGCGCGAGCCCTGAAACGGAGCTGCGCGGGTCCTGGATCACCAGGCGAAGATCCTCGGGCGCCTCGACCAATGCCGCGAAGCTTGTCGGCGCCTCAGCGACGCGCGTGGCGTCATAGACGAAGGCTGCGTGGCTGTAGTTGAAGGGAAGGAAGACCTCATCGGTCCAATGGATCGGCAGGGTTAGGGCCGAGAGATCCTGCCCATGCGGCACGAAGAGACCGCTCTCGCGCGCCCGCTTCGTCAAATCCGAGCTGAAGCCGATGGCCACATCGGCCTCCGTCCCGTCGCCCTCAAGCAGCAGGCGCGGTAGCAGGTCGCCCGTCCGGTAGACGAGGTCGCAGCCGCAGCGCTCTTCGAACCGTGCCTCGATCCCAGGCCCCGGGCCCCAGTCAGAGGCGAAATAGTCAGGCGCGTAGACGATGAGTTCGGGGGTCTCGGCCAAGGCCGATGTAGCAAGGGTCAGACCCACAACGAGAGGAAGTGCTTTCACAGCATGCTCCAGAGGTTGAGGGCGGAGCAGGCGGATGCATTCAGCAAAACCTTCCCTCCGCCGGTTCTAGCCGGTTCAGGTTCAACGGGTTCGCGTCATGCATCTCAGCCCAGCGGGCACCCCGAGGTGGTATGAGGCATAGGCCAAGATGAGGGGCGCCACAAGCCGGAGGGGCTGGAAGCACCGCCTCGTGACTTGCTCCGGGCAGTGCGTGGCCCGAGCCCACCAGTCCAGACCTCGATACCCCCCCCGAGCAGCACTCGGCGGGGGGAGAGGGGCGACGGCAGATGGATTTAGGCGCGGGGCTTAGGACGATCAGTTCAGGCGATCGGAGATCGCAGCGATGCCAGCTTCGGCGCAGATGTCGTCGAACTCCTTGCCGGTCGCGTCTTCGCCCGGAGACCCGGCGATGCCGATGCCGCCGATGACCACACCGTCGTAGAGGATGGGCACGCCGCCGGAGAGGGTGATCAGGCCGATCTCGTTGAACACGGCGCCGAGCGTCGGTTCGTGCTCATTCTCGGCCTCGATCACCGCGGTCGCGACGCGGCGCGAGGCCGCCGTGATCGCCTTGCGGCTGCTGGTCTCGATCGTATGTGGGAACGCGCCCTCGCGCATCAGTTGGACCCGCGGCTGCGCCCGCTGATCGACCACCGTGACCGTCGTTGCAAAACCCATCTCGAGGCAGGTCTCAGAGGCGACGGTGGCCGCTTCGAGCGCCCAGTCGAGGGGAATGCTGAGCTCCTTATGAGGTTCGGCAAGGGCGGGGCCGCTCATGGCGAGACCCGTGAGAGTGGCGATGGCGGCGGCGATACGGAGAGGTGTTGCGAGTTTCGTCATGTGAGGGTCACTTCCTGATCGGAAAGGGCTCGGCGGCACCGGCGAGGGGCAGCTGCTGGAGGGTCGAGGCTTCTAAGGCGCAACGAGCGGTCGGCGCGGAAGGCCGCCAGCTCGTGAGCGCCTTCCTAAGGGGTCTGCGTGCCGAGCTTCGCGCGATAGACCCGGAAGGCCCCGCGGGTCCGGTCCAGGCCCTCGTTGAACTTGGGCAGAAGGCGCAGCTGGGGGGCCGGGATGTAGAGATAGCCGTCGGCGCTGATGCTCATAGCGTCGGGCCAGAGCAGGCGATCGTCCTGAAGGAGGCGTTCCGTCCGGCCCGTCACCGGATCCAGGACCCAGACGGCATTGTCCTGGACACTTCCGAGATAGATCGACCCGTCCTCGTCACGCGTGACGCCGCCGATCGTCATCGACTTCGCAGCGACCTCCACATGGGGCTCCAGATCGGCGTTCACCGCGGGGACGAGCAGCCTCTCCGTCGCAATCTTCCATAGGATCGGCCCGCCGGTCGGCTGATAGTAGAGCGTGGTGCCATCCGGGCTCAGCTCGATATCGTTGACCTGCAGAAAATCCGTCCGAAACGGCTCGCCGAGGAAAGTCGTCACCACGTCAGGGTGAGCCCGTGTGGAATGATGACGGTCGAGCGCGCGGAACGCCTCACCGGTTTCGATGTCGAGGACGATGATTGCACCGACCCCGAATTCGGAGAGATAGGCAATGCCCCGATCGGCATCGACGCGGACATCGTTGAGCCGCGCGCCCTCGGGCAAGACCGTCTCGTCGAAACGATAGACCCGCGAGACCTGGTTCGTTGCCAAATCGATGCGCACGAGCTTTTGGGCGCCCTCGATCGAGGGACCAAAGCGCGGCCCGGCGTAATCGACGGCCCAGAGCCCGCCATGCCCGTCGGCGTGCACCGCGTTGACGTTGACGAAGCGGTCCATCGGTTGGCTCAGATCGAAGCGGTTCCACTCCCCGCCGGGATAGGACGTGAT
>JBCCLX010000023.1:0-19442 GCA_039026635.1 Pseudomonadota bacterium | reverse complement strand
TGGGCTGCACCGCATAGCTGAGGCTGATGCCCCATTGGCTGCCGTCGCCCAGCAGGGCCTGGAAAGCCGGCGCGTCCTGAGGCGTGGTGATGATCAGAACCTCGCGGATCCCGCCCAGCATCAGGGTCGAGAGCGGGTAGTAGATCATCGGCTTGTCATAGACGGGCAGCAGCTGCTTGGAGACCGCGCGCGTCACCGGCCAGAGCCGCGAGCCGGAGCCACCGGCCAGGATGATCCCCTTCATGCAGCACTCCCTTCGGCGTCGGTCTTGCTCAGTGTCTCGTCGAGCATCTCGCCAAGCGCCTCCTGCCAGGGGCGAAAGCGGATGCCATGGGTTTCCGCGAGCCGCGTGGTGTCGAGCACCGAATAGGCCGGGCGCTGGGCGGGCGTCGGGAAATCGGCCGTTGTGATCGCCTCGATGCGGGGGACCTGAGCGAGCCTCGTGCCCGCCTGCTCGAAGATCGCGCGGGCGAGCCCGCACCAGGTCGCCTCCCCCCTGCCGGCTGCGTGGAAGATCCCCCAACCAGGCTCTGCTGCGGGACGGTCGCGCAGCCGGGTTGCCAGCGTCAGGCAGGCGCGGGCCAGATCGCCCGCGAAGGTGGGCGAGCCGCGCTGATCGTCGACCACGCGCAAATGGTCTCGTTCAGCGCCGAGGCGCAGCATGGTGCGCACGAAGTTTCGCCCTTCGACACCGTAGACCCAGGCCGTGCGCAGGATCGCATGGCGCGGGCAGCGAGCCGCGACGGCCTCCTCGCCTGCGCGCTTGGAAGCGCCGTAGACACCGAGAGGACCGGTGGGGTCGTCCTCACGCGAGGGCCGCGTCGCGCTGCCGTCGAAGACATAATCGGTGGAGATGTGGATCAGGGCCGCCCCCGTCGCCTCCGCCGCCTCGGCCAGATGGCCAGGCGCATCGGCATTCACGGCAAAGGCCGCCGCGCGCTCCTCCTCGGCCCGGTCCACGGCCGTATAGGCAGCCGCGTTCAGGATCACGGCGGGGCGCAGACGTTCGATGAGGGTCCGGACAGCGTCTCGGTCGGTGATGTCCAGCCCGTCGCGCGCAACGCCCGAGACGGTGAGCCCATGCTCGGGCGCGCGCCGGATCGTCTCCCAGCCGAGCTGACCGGCCGCACCGGTGACGAGCAGATCCACCATCGTCAGCCCACCACCCTCATCCTAAGTGCGTTGCGCCGAGGCCGAGCCGCTCGCCGCCATAGCGCCGGTTTCGGATCGCCTGCCAAAAGGCGCGGTTGTCGAGAAACCAGTCGACGGTGCGTGCGAGGCCGGTCTCAAACGTCTCCTGGGGCGTCCAGCCGAGCTCACCCCGGATCTTGCTGATGTCCATGGCATAGCGGGCATCATGGCCGGGACGGTCGGCCACATAGGTGATCAGGGTCTCGCGCGGCGTGGCGCTGGGCAGCCTCGCATCCAGCAAGCTACAGATCGCGCGCACGACATCAATGTTCTGCCGCTCCGCTTCTCCGCCGATGTTGTAGACCTCACCGATGCGGCCGCGGCGACAAACCTCCCAGATCGCCCGCGCATGATCCTCGACGAAGAGCCAGTCCCGCACGTTCTCGCCGCGCCCATAGACCGGCAGGGGTCGCCCCTCGAGCGCGTTGATGATCATCAGCGGGATCAGCTTCTCGGGGAAGTGGTAGGGCCCGTAGTTGTTCGAGCAGTTGGTCGTGACGACGGGCAGCCCATAGGTGTGATGCCAGGCGCGCACGAGGTGGTCGGACGCAGCCTTCGAGGCGGAGTAGGGCGAGTTCGGCGCATAGGGCGTGGTCTCGCTAAAGGCACCGGTGGGGCCGAGGGAGCCATAGACCTCATCCGTGGAGACATGGTGGAAGCGGAAGGCGGCCTGGGTCTCGGAGGGTTGCTGCTCCCACCAGCCGCGGACGGCCTCGAGCAGGGTGAAAGTGCCGGTCACATTGGTGCTGATGAAGTCGCCCGGCCCATCGATGGATCGGTCCACATGGCTTTCGGCGGCGAGGTGGATCACCGCATCCGGTGACGTGTCGGCAATCAGCGTCGCCATCGCCGCACGGTCGCGAATATCGCCATGGACGAAGCGGATCTTGTCGGCGACGGGCGCCAGCGTCTCCCGGCTGCCCGCATAAGTGAGCGCATCGACCACGGTCACCTCGGCCAAGCCGTGGCCCGCGAGCAGGCGCGCAAGCGCCGAGCCGATGAAGCCAGCCCCCCCGGTGACGATGACCCGCATGGTGCTCCCTCAGCCGTCGTGGGCGAAATAGGTGGGCAGATCCGCAAGGCGCGGTTGCGCACGATCCTTCTCGGACAGCACTGCATCGCCCTCTGCGATACCCCAATCGATGCCGAGCGCCGGATCGTTCCAGAGGAGCCCCTTGTCATGGTCCGGCGCGTAGAGCCCTGTGACCTTGTAGAGGACCTCCGTCTCGGGCTCGAGCGTCACCAAGCCGTGGGCAAACCCCTTCGGGACCAGGATCTGATTGCCGAGATCGGCGGAGATCACGGCACTGACATGCTGGCCGAAACTCGGTGAGCCGTGGCGCAGGTCCACGGCCACATCCATGATTGCGCCGCGAACGACGCGCACGAGCTTGTCTTGGGCAAAGGGTGGGGTCTGAAAATGCAGGCCCCGCACCGTGCCGGGCTGCGCCGACTTGGCGTGATTGTCCTGCACGAAAGCGAGATCGAGCCCAGCCTCGGCAAAGCGCGCGGCATTCCAGGTCTCCGAAAAAAAGCCGCGGTGATCGCCATGGCGCAGCGGCGTGATCAGTTTGACGGCTGGAATAGCGAGGCTCTGCACCTGCATCGATACGCCCCCCGGGCTCGTCTCGCGCTGACCCAGCGCTGCCCCGCATTTCCCCGGCGGGACCGATACGGTTCTGCCCTTGAGGGATCAAGCGCCGATCTAGGCTTCTCCACCCAGAATTCGAATCACTCGATTCTCGGCCGCAGAGTCTAGCGGTTGAGTAATTCAACCTGTGCGAGAGATATCAAAAATCCCGTTCGCAATATGAGACGGAATTATGGCAAACTTAACCATGCTTGTGCCCCAATCTGGTGAGATAGGTGCCAATTCAAGCATGTGGCGCTTTCCCTTGATGCGGGGAAGGGTCGCCGCACCTATACTCCTCCGTAGCGTGGTATTGCCTCGTTTAGGTGGAGTGATGTGGAAGCACTGCTTATCTCTGTGCGCTGTCGTTGGGTTCGTGTCGCTCACGATGTCGGTTGATGCGCGTCAAGAACTCGTCAGCGAGGCTGAGATCCGCGCGGCTACGCCCCCGAGCGCCATGATCTGTGAGGAAGCCCGCGCCACCATCACCGAAGGCAGCGCGATCCTGGGCACCACGATGCCCGACTTCACGGAGCGCTACGCCCTGCTCAGTGACCCGTCGAACTCCTGCACGCACCCCGACGTGCGTGCTGCCGCACGCTACGCGCCGGGCAATGGCTCTTGCTATATCATGCGGGCCATCGGGTCGGGTGTGAACGACATGCCGATGTCCTGCATCGAGCGCCATGATGGCGACCCGGCCGATGGCGCCCCGGTGGCCTCGCTGCGCTGCTCGGGCTGGGGCGTACGGCTCAACGCGATGATGGATGGCGGCTTCAGCACCCATAAATCGCGCTTCAGCCCGGGCCTGACGCGCAGCAGCCACGGCGCCTGCCGCCGGTTCTGATCCCGCCGCATCGGCGCGGCGGGTAGGCTGCCGGGGACCGGCGCTTAGCCGAGTTCGGCTGAGGCCGTCTCGTCATCCACCGCCTCTTGCCAGGTCACGGCACTCCCCGTCTCGGGATCGGCTTCCTGCATTGCGATGTGCACCATGGCCGTGCCCGGCGCCGCGCCATGCCAGTGCCGCTCACCCGGCGGGATCCAGACCGTGTCGCCCGGCCGAAGTTCCACCAGCGCCTCGCCGTCCGTCTGAAACCGGCCCACACCCGAGAGGACGTGCAGCGTCTGCCCCCTCGGATGGGTGTGCCAATGGGTGCGTGCGCCCGGCATGAAATGCACGACCAGCGACCGCAACTGTGCCGGTGCCGGCGCTTCGATGACCGGGTCTTGATACACCTCGCCCGTGAAATAGGCCTCAGGTGCTCGTTTTGTGGGCCGCGACCCCGCGCGCATCAGCTCCATTCTGCCTACTCCTTGTGCCTTCCTGTTTCGCTGCCGCCGCAGGATAGGGCGCGGGAGGCCGGCGTCACGGCCCCGCGATTGACACTCCTCGCTGCGACGCGCCAGCCTTCCGCGATGCGCTGATGGGGCGCTCGGGCCGAGGGGATCTGGAATGAGCATCAACGCCGCGATCACGCATAAGACGGTGTACCGCTACGAGCGCCGTATCTCGCTCGGCCCGCAGGTGATCCGCTTGCGCCCCGCCCCGCATTCCCGCACCAAAATCCTGAGCTTCAGCCAGACCGTCGAGCCGGAGGAGCATTTCCTGAACTGGCAGCAGGATCCCTTTGGCAACTACCTCGCCCGCGCGGTTTTCCCGGAGAAGGTCGATCACTTCGAGGTGACCGTCGATCTTGTCGCCGATATGGCCGCCGTGAACCCCTTCGATTTCTTCCTCGAGGATCATGCCCGCGCGTTCCCGTTCCACTATGGTGCCGAGCTGAAGAAGGATCTGACCCCCTATTTCGAGCTCGCGCCCGGCTATGGGAAGACCTTCGAGGCGTTCCTGACCAAGCTGCCCCGCGAGGCGGAGAGCACGATCGACTGGATGGTCGAGATCAATCAGGCCGTCTACCGCGCCGTCGGCTACACGATCCGCATGGAGCCCGGGGTGCAGACCCCGGAGGAGACGCTGGTCAAGGCGCTCGGTTCCTGTCGCGACTCCGGCTGGCTCCTGGTGCACCTCATGCGCCGCCTCGGCGTTGCCGCCCGCTTTGTCTCCGGCTACCTGATCCAGCTGACCCCGGATGTGAAGGCCGTCGACGGGCCGAGCGGGCCCGATGCCGATTTCACCGATCTGCATGCTTGGTGCGAGGTCTATGTCCCGGGCGCGGGCTGGATCGGGCTTGACCCGACCTCCGGGCTCTTTGCGGCTGAAGGGCATATCCCACTGGCAGCCACCCCAAGCCCCTCCTCCGCCGCACCCATCACCGGCGGGCACGAGCCCGCGGATGTGGACTTTGACCACCATATGGAGGTGCGGCGCGTGCGCGAGGAGCCGCGCGTCACGCTGCCCTTCACCGACGCTGCCTGGGCCGAGATCGATGCCGCGGGCCATGCGGTCGATGCGCGCCTCCGGGCGGACGATGTGCGCCTGACCATGGGGGGCGAGCCCACCTTCGTCGCCGCCGCCGATCGAGATGCTGACGAGTGGAACACGGGCGCCGTCGGCCCCACCAAGCGCGACTATGCCGATCGGTTGATGCGCCGGCTGCGCGACGCCTTCGCGCCTGGCGGTGTGCTCCACTACGGCCAAGGCAAATGGTACCCGGGCGAGCAGCTGCCGCGCTGGGCTTTCGGGCTCTACTGGCGCGCGGATGGCGCCGCCCTCTGGCACGACGCCGCCTTGATCGCGCCGGAAGCCCCGCCTGCTGCGCCCGCCGGAATGGCAGAGGCCGAACGCTTCTCGGCCGCGCTGGCCGAGGCGCTGGAACTGCCTGCCGACACCATGGAGCCCGCTTATGAGGACCCGGCGCACTACGCGCTGCTCGAGGGGCGCCTGCCGGTCAACCTCGATCCGTCGGAGAACAATCTCGACGACCCGCTCGAACGGCGCCAGATGATCCAGGCCTTCGAGCGCGGGCTCGGCCGGCCGACCTGCATGGTGCTCCCCTGCCAGCTCGCCCAGTCCCGCGCCATGACAGCGCGCGGCCCGCGCCGGCGCTATCGCTGGAGCACCGAGAAATGGCGGACGCGTCGGGGTCGGATCTTCCTCGCACCCGGCGACGCATCGGGCGGCTACCGCCTACCGCTCACCTCGCTGCCCTATCTCGACGAGAGCCAGTACCCCTTCATCTACCCCTCCGACCCCTTCGCCCCACGCGGTCCCCTGCCGGCGCCGAGCCTCCGGTTCCAAACGCCGGGTGGCCCTGGCGCAGGCGGGGCCCCCGCGCCCTGGGTGATGCCCTTGCCGCCGGCGGATCGGCCGGCGCCCCCGCCAGATCCTGCGCGCATGATCTTGGTCGATTATGTGCGCACGGCCCTGACGGTGGAGCCCAAGAACGGTGTCCTCACGGTCTTCCTGCCGCCCGTCCCCTTCGCAGAGGCCTATGTGGACCTGATCACTGCCATCGAGGAGGCGGCGGCCGAGACCGGCCTGCCCGTGCATATCGACGGCTACACGCCCCCGCACGACTACCGGCTGAACGTGGTCAAGGCGACGCCCGACCCCGGCGTCATCGAGGTCAACGTCCAGCCCGCCCATAGCTGGTCCGAGCAGTGCCAGATCACCGAGACGCTCTATGAAGCCGCCCGCCACGAGGGCCTCGACACCATCAAGTTCCTGCATGACGGGCGCATGGTCGGCTCCGGCGGCGGCAACCACATCGTCGTCGGCGGAGCCACGCCCAACGACAGCCCGTTTCTGCGCCGGCCGGATCTGTTGGCCTCACTGGTGCGCTACTGGCAGGCGCATCCCTCGCTCAGCTACCTCTTCTCCGGCATCTTCATCGGCCCGACCTCCCAGGCTCCGCGCGTGGACGAAGCGCGCTCCGACGTCCTTTACGAGCTCGAGATCGCTCTGGCGGAGGCTGAGAAGGCCGGGGAGAACCCGCCCCCTTGGCTCACCGATCGGATCTTCCGGGACATCCTGACGGATCTCACCGGCAACACCCACCGCGCCGAGATCTGTATCGACAAGATGTACTCACCGGACGGGCCCACGGGCCGCCTCGGCCTCGTCGAGTTCCGCGCCTTCGAGATGCCGCCGCACCCGCGCATGGCGATGGCGCAGAGCCTGGTGTTGCGTGCGTTGATCGCCTGGTTTTGGCGTGTGCCCCAGCGGCGCGCACCCGTCCATTGGGGCACCCGGTTGCACGACCGCTTCATGCTGCCCCATTTCGTCTGGACCGATTTTCTGGAGGTGCTCAGCGACCTCGAAGACGGCCTCGGCATCCGTTTCGACCCCGAGTGGTTCCGCGCCCAGTTCGAGTTCCGCTTCCCGCTGCTGGGCGATGCGGTTTTCCGCGATATTAAGCTGGAGCTGCGTGCCGCCGTGGAGCCCTGGAACGTGCTCGGCGAGACGGGCGCCATCGGCGGCACGGCCCGCTATGTGGACAGCTCGCTCGAGCGTGTGCAGTTGGCCGTGACCGGAGAGCTCTCGGACCGCTATGCTCTCGTCTGCAACACCTGGGAGGTGCCGATGACGCGGACGGACCGGCGCGATGTGTCGGTTGCCGGCATTCGGTTCCGCGCCTGGCAACCGGCACAGAGCTTGCACCCCACCATCGGCGTTCACGCGCCCTTGACCATCGATCTTTATGATCGTTGGTCTGGACGCGCCGTCGGCGGGGTCAGCTACTTCGTGGCCCATCCCGGCGGTCGTGGGTTCGAAACGCAGCCGGTCAACGACCTCGAGGCCGAGGGCCGGCGCATGGCGCGCTTTCAGGCCATGGGTCACCGCCCCGGCCCATACCAGCCGCGTCAGCCGCGCATGAGCCCGGACTTCCCGCTGACCCTCGACCTGCGCCGCCAGGCCTGAGGGATCGGCCCGGGCCCGTCATGGGTTGGCGGCAAAATCGCCGCAAACCCGGGCGAAACTGCCGATGGGCTGGGCACAGTGCCTGGCTGCTCTACACCCCAGGAGTTGGTGCGCTGGCGCCGGCGTGCCGAAGACCCAAGGAACTGACCACCCATGGCCATCGCGGGCCCCATCGATGCCGCAGAACGCTGGCTCACGCTGAGCCCGGCCGGCGGCGTGCATCATGAGGCCGTCGGCCCGGACGGCACGGTGCGCCCGGCTTGGAAGGGGTTTCACGATTGGATGGCGGGCGAAGGGCCCGAGGGCATGGCCGCGACGGCACGCGCTTTGGACCGGGCCCGGGCCGAGAGCGGTATTGCCTTCTCCCCGGGCGCGGCTGCGACCGGCGCGACGGGTGCGACGCTCATCGATCCGATCCCGGTCATCCTCTCGCCCGAAGACTGGGCGCAGGTCGAGGCCGGTGTGTTGCAGCGCGCGCGCCTTGTGGAAGCGACGCTTGCCGATCTCTATGGCACGGGCCCCGGTCGGCTCCTCTCCCATGGCACGATACCGCCCGGTCTCGTCTTCGGCGGTGATGCATTTGCAGCCCATGCCGCGGGCTGGGAGCCGCCGTCGCCGCGCTACACCTATGTCTATGAAGCCGATGTGGCGCGGACGGCGGCAGGCGACTGGGTGGTGCTTGCCGATCGCGTGGATGCGCCGCTTGGCGATGGATGGCTGATTGCCAACCGGATCGCCACCTCGCAGAGCGTTGCCGAGCCTTTCGTCGATCTCGGCGTGCGCCGCGTCGCGAGCCACTATGCCCGCTTTCAGGAACTGCTCGACAGCCTCACGGGCTGGGAGGGTCGGCTCGCCCTGCTGACGGGCGGTGACCGCGATCCCCGCTTTTTCTCTCACGCCTATCTGGCGCGCTATCTGAACGCCGCGCTGGTCGAGCCCGGCGATGTGACGGTCCGCGACCGGGCGGCCTTTGTGAAAACCCTCGACGGGTTGAAGAAGATCGACGTCATGCTCCGCGGCGTGCCGGACCGCACCGTGGATGCGCTGCACCGGCAGCGCACGGCCGCTCGTGGGGCGCCGGCCCTGTCGGCGGCCACACGCTCGGGCGCGCTGGCGCTCGGCAATGCCATCGGCTCCTCGGTGCTGGCCCACCGCGCGCTCGCCCCCTTCGCCCCCGCCATCGCGGAGCGGCTGCTGGGCGAGGATCTGCTGTT
The DNA here is from genome assembly GCA_039026635.1 of Pseudomonadota bacterium. GTDB lineage: Bacteria > Pseudomonadota > Alphaproteobacteria > Rhodobacterales > Rhodobacteraceae > Thermohalobaculum. The sequence continues at coordinate 10,588 of JBCCLX010000023.1, read as the reverse complement.
GGGCGATGCGCCCTGCCTCTGGCTTGGCGATCCGGAGGCGCGCGAGGTCGTGCTCGGCGCCGAGGGCGCGGACTGGTGCATCGCCCCCCTCACGCGGCGTCCCTCCCCGGATGACCCGCCCATGCCCGAAGACCGCGAGGGATTGCGCGCGCTGCTGGAGGCCAAGGGTGAGATGCATGTGGCCATGCGCACGCCGCTTCTTGCCGAGACGCCCGTGCTGCGCGATGGACGCATCGCCTCGGCGCCCTGGATGATGCGCGTCTTCGCCTGCTGGATCGGGGAGGAATGGTCGCTCGCCCCCGCCGGCGTCGCGGCTGAGATCGATCCTGGCTCGGGCGCCGGTGGCGTGATCCCAGCCCTCGGCTTTGGTAAGGACGTCTGGGTCCTGACCGGGTCGAATGATGTCCCCTCGGAGCCTTCGCGCAGCCTGCTGGCAGACCGGCTGGCGGCAGCGCATCTCCGGCGTACGGGGCGCGATCTGCTCAGCCGCGTGGCCGATGAGGTTTTCTGGCTCGGCCGCAATGCGGAGAGGGCGGAGGCGACATTGCGCCTCCTCTCGGTCTGTCTGCGCCGCTACCTTTCGGGTAATCGCACGGACGCCGACCCGCAGCTACTGCTCGATATCGTCTCCGTCCATGCGGCCGCGCGCAGTGGCCTCACGCCCGCGCAGGGGTTTCGCGAGGCTGTGCGCGCCCTGGTCAACGACACCTCCGAGCCCTTCGGGCTGCAGGCCACGCTCTCCGCGTTGCGTTCGGGCGCTGTCAGGGCGCGGCTGTCGATTTCCGAGGAAGGCTGGCGGGATATCGACCGGCTCTGTTCCGACCCGCGGTGGAAGGAAGGGCTCGATCTGCGCCGCTCGGCCGAGCTTGCGCGGCTGATCGAGGACGGGCTGCGCCACCTCGCCGCCTTCTCCGGTGCCGCCCAGGAAAACCTCACCCGCAACTACGCCTGGCGCTTCCTGGAGATGGGTCGTCGGATCGAGCGGGGGGCCGAGATCGCACGGGTGGCCGAAAACCTCTGCGGCGAGGAAACGGCGAGTGAGGAGAGCCGGCTGCGCGCCTGGCTCACCTTCTCCGACAGTGCCTCGGCCTATCGCAATCGCTATATGATGATGCCGCGGGCAGCCGCGGTGCTCGATCTTCTGGTGCTGGATGAGGCGAACCCGCGGGCGCTGGCCTTTCAGCTGCTGCGTCTTGAGGAAGTCCTCTCCGAGCTGCCCCGCGAAGGCCCCTATCGTCGCCCCGAGCATCGCCAGGCGCTCGCGCTGCTGACGGAACTGCGGCTGCTCGATGCGGATGCGCTCGCCGGGACAGATGAGCGGGCGCAGCGTGGCCTTCTCACCGCGCTCATGCGAAACTGTCGCACCGGGCTTTCGGAAGTGTCGGACCATGTGAGCCGCGGGTTCTTTGCCCATGCCGAGGCGCCGGTGGCCCTGCAGCATGCCGCCCGCGTCGAGGAGGGCTGATGCTCTACGAAGTCCGCCATGTGACCGCCTATCGCTACGCCCGCCCCGCCGCCTTCTCCCAGCATCTCCTGCGCCTCACCCCGCGGGAGACCGATGATCAGCGCGTGCTCTCCACCAGGATCGAGCTGACCCCGCGGACGGAGGTGAGCCCCGAGCGTGATATGTTCGGCAACACGGCGCATATGGCGACCGTCACGCGCCCGCATGAGAGCCTGACGATCACGGCGACGAGCCGGGTCGAGCGCCAGGCCCCCTCGCAGTTCATCTTCGAGGCCGGTGCCGGCTGGGAACAGGTGCGCGATCAGGCGCTCGGATCCTCCAACGCGCCGCCGGTGCCGAGCGTTGCGCCCTTCATCTTTCCCTCAGCGATGACCGAGCCGAACGCCGCGCTGCGGGCCTATGCGGCTGAGAGCCTTCTGCCTGGGCGACCGCTGCTCGCGGCGGCGAGCGATCTGATGAGCCGTATCTATCGGGACTTTGAGTATGTGCCCGGGGCCACGGCGGCGGATACGCTGCCGGAGGAGAGCTTTGCCGTGCGCCGGGGGGTCTGCCAGGACTTTGCGCATGTGATGCTCGCCTGCCTGCGCGCCTTCCGCCTGCCGGCCCGCTATGTCTCGGGCTATCTGCGCACGATCCCGCCCGAGGGGCAGACCCGGCTCGAAGGCGCAGATGCCAGCCACGCCTGGGTCGCGGTATGGGACCCGGTTTTCGCCTGGGTCGATTTCGACCCGACCAATGACATCGTGCCGGGGCTCGACCATGTGACGCTCGCTTGGGGCCGGGATTTCGCCGATGTGAGCCCGGTCTCAGGCCTCGTCGTCGGTGGCGGCGCCCAGACGCTCTCCGTCGGCGTCGACGTTCGCCCGCTCTCCGCCGAAACGGCGTGAGCCCGGCATCACCCGAGCGCGGCGGCGCGGCACCTGCCATCGCGCGCGTCGAGCCCGCGCGGACGCTCTGGGGCGCGATGCTGGCGGTCGGGCTGATCTGGGGCATGGCGCAGTTTCTGATGAAGGTCGGGATGGCCGGGCCCATCTCGCCCGTCTCCGCCTCAGCCTGGCAGGCCGTCATCGGCGCGGCGGTCGCCTTTGCCGCGTTGCGTCTTTCAGGGCGCGGCCTGCCGCTCACCCCGCGCCATATCCTGTTCTACGGCGTCTGCGGGCTGCTCGGCACGGCGATCCCGGCGGTTGCGAGCTTTGCTGCGATCCGTCACCTGCCCGTCGGCATTCAGTCCATCGCCGTGGCCACCGTCCCCATGCTGACGCTCGCGATGGCGCTGCCGTTGGGGATCGAGCGGGCGGAGATCCGGCGTCTCCTTGGCCTCGCCCTCGGCTTTGTCGCCATCGTTCTACTGGTGGGGCCGAAGTCGAGCTTGCCGGAGGAGGGGCAACTCTTCTGGCTCCTCATCGCCCTTGTCTCGCCGCTCTGCTATGCGACGGAGAACATCGTGATCGCCCGCTATCAGCCGGCTGACATCGGGCCGATCGAGACTGGATGCGGGCTCCTCCTCGCGGCAACCTTGATCCTCCTGCCGGTGGGGTTTCTCGCGGGCGATCTGCGTCTGCCGGGCGCCGCACCGGCCACCGATCTCGCGCTCATCGGCGTCGCGCTCTGCAACATCGTCTCCTATCTCGGCTTTGTCTGGCTGATCACGCGGGCGGGTCCGGTCTTCACGGCACAGGTCGGCTATGTGGTCACCGGTACAGGCGTCTTGGCTGGGGTCGTTTTCCTGGGTGAGAGCCATGCGCTGACGGTCTGGCTCTCGCTCACCGCCCTTTTCGGGGGAATCGCGCTCGTCAGCCCCCGGCCTTTGCGCGCCTGAGGCCGCAGACCGCACCGCAGCATCTTCCCAAGGGCGCCCATTCGGGTCACGCTGCTTTCAACGACGCGCGGGCGAGAAGGTAAGATCATGCGGCGGGCCCTCGAACTCCAACGCGCAGGCAGCAGCGCGCCCCCGCCATCGGATCGGGTGACGCTCGATTATGATGCGCGCTATCGCCGTCGCGGCATGCTGGTGACGGGGACGGGTGAGCGCATTCTCCTCGATCTCGCCCAGACGACGGAGCTCGGCCACGGCGATCTGCTGCTGCTCGAAGACGGGGATACGCTCGAGGTTGTAGCGGCCGCCGAGAGGCTGACGGCCGTGAGCGCACCGGAGGGCGTGCCGCTTGCCCGCTTTGCCTGGCATATCGGCAACCGTCACACGCCCTGCGCGGTCGAGGCCGATCGTCTGCTGATCCGCCACGACCATGTGCTGGAGGAGATGCTGCGTGGCCTCGGCGCGCGGCTCCTCCCCATCGAGGCGCCCTTCTTGCCGGAAGGCGGAGCCTATGGGCATGGGCGCACCCATGGCCATCACCATGGTCATGACCCGCATGCCGACCCCAATGCCCATATCCCCCATCGTCATGGCTGAGCGCGACACAGCCCCCGAGACCGACAGTGCGGTGCTCGATGCAGAGGCGCTGGCGCTTCTGCATGCCTGGCTCTCGCCCGGCTACCCCACGGGTGCCTTCGCCTATAGCCATGGTCTTGAGCAGGCGATTGCCGATGGGCAGATCCGGGATGCCGCCAGCCTTGAGGCCTGGTTGAGCGACATCCTCCTGCATGGCGCAGGGCGCTCCGAGGCGCTGCTGGTGGCTGAAGCCTGGTCCGCGCCCGAGGATCCCGGGCCAGCCGAGCGGGCGCTGGCGCTCGCGGCATCCGCCGAACGGCGGCATGAAACGCTGGCCCAGGGCGCGGCTTTCCTGAGCGTGACCGAGGCGGTCTGGACGGGCTCTCTCACGGGTGCTGATGAGGCGTCTGTCGCCTACCCGGTCGCCCTTGGGCGTGCGGCACGGCGCGTGGGCGTCCCCCTGGCGCCGCTCCTGCCCTTGGTGCTCCAGGCTTTCGTCTCCAATCTCGTCAGCGCCGCGGTTCGCTTCGTGCCTTTGGGTCAGACTGAGGGGCAGCAGGTGCTGCGCGCGCTCCTTCCCCTCTGCCGCCAAGTGGCCGATGAGGCCCGCGCCGCCGCGGCCCGCTGCAGCGAGACGCCCCTCGACGCCCATGGCACTGCGTGCTTCCGTAGCGACATCGCTGCGATGCGCCATGAGACCCTTGAGACGAGAGTGTTCCGCACATGACCCCTGACGACACACCCCCCGTCGCTGCCGCCGCTTCCTCGGGCGCCCGCCGCCGTTCTCCTCATGGGCCGCTGCGGGTCGGGATCGGGGGGCCTGTGGGCTCGGGCAAGACGACGCTCACGGCGGCGCTCTGCCGGCGTCTGAGGGATCGTTATTCCATCGCTGTCGTCACGAATGACATCTACACGCGCGAGGATGCCGAGTTTCTGATGCGCGCTCAGGCCCTGCCGCTAGACCGGATCCGCGGGGTTGAGACAGGCGGCTGCCCGCATACGGCCATCCGGGAGGATGCCTCGATCAACCTGGCTGCGATCGCCGATCTGAACGCGACCTTCCCCGATCTCGACCTGATCCTGATCGAAAGCGGCGGCGACAATCTCTCCGCCACCTTTAGTCCCGAGCTCGCGGATCTGACGCTCTATGTCATCGACGTCGGCGCTGGCACCAAGATCCCGCGCAAGGGCGGACCGGCCATCACGCGCTCCGATTTGCTGATCATCAACAAGACGGACATCGCCGACGCGGTCGGCGCTTCATTAACGGTTATGGATAGTGATTCGCGACGTATGCGGTCCGAGCGCCCCTATTTGTTCACCAGTATGAAGAATGAGGATGGTTTAGACGATATTGTGCACTTTATCGAAAAAGCCGGCGGACTTACTTTGTGATCAAAAGTTTCAGAATTAAGACTGTACCAATATGGGGCAGATGACCCTAGAGGCAGAATTTGAGAATTGTTAAATGTTTTCAGAGGCAAGGGAGCCGTTTCTCAGGGTGGAGCTGTGGCCGCTGCGCTGATGAAATGGTTAACGGACGCGCCTGATTTCGAAAGAGATTCACGGCCTTGGCCGCCTGAGCTATAAAGCTGTTAGCCCGGGGGACACGGGCGCTTAAGTGAGTATCGGAGAGAGCGGACCGTTGTTGTTGCGTCCGAGCGTTGTGGCTCCGCGTTCCATCGTAGCGTTATGTCGTGCACGCCTGTGTATCTACACGACGGTAGCACCCTGGCCGGTGTTACCGTCGTCTCGTTTTCTGGGCCGCCAATCTTAATCAATGGTTAACGTCAGCGGTGCGCGCAAGGATCTCCGATGGATCCTTCACGGTGCGGTGTCCTGTACCGCTGCGTGGTGAGACAAGAAGGTCAGAAGATCGACCTCCACCCGACGGCGCAGCGATACATAAACGAAGGCCATCCGGGTGCGCTCCGCCACCATGGCGCCGGCGAAGGGGAGATAGCTGAGCTCCTCCGTGCCAAAGCCTGGGCTCGCGGTGCCCACTTGCCAGTCCGTCCGCAGCGCCACATCGACCAGCTTCAGCGCAGGTCCGCCCGCATCATCCACCCGTTCGAACGGCACGCCGGAGAGGCGCAGGAAGGCGATCTTGTCGCTCGCCGCCAAGAAGCCTTCGACGAACTGGGCGCCAAGGACTTTGAGGGCCTCCTCGGGCTCGGGGCCCTGCATATAGCTGTGCAGATGCTCACCGGTCGGTCCGTGGTTATGGCCGTGCCCTTGTCCCTGCTCGTGTCCATGCTCGGGCCCATGGCTGTGATCATGGGGCATTAGACCAGCGCCTCCCGCTGAAGGCGCCCGCCGGGATCTGCACCGGCTTGTCGATATGCGCCTTATGCTTGCCGAGCACACCCGCCGCCGTCATCGCGCCCAGCACATCCACGATCACGCGAACGCCCATCAATGCGGTGATGTCTGAAGTATCGTACGGCGGCGAGACCTCGACGAGCTCCATCCCGCAGAGCCCCTCGGCCGCCACTTTCGACGCCAATGCGAGCGCCTCCCGCGGCAGGAAGCCGCCGGGTTCAGGCCAGCCGGTGCCGGGCACGAAGCCGCAATCGATGCTGTCGATATCGAAGGACATGTAGACCATGTCGACGCCGTCCCAGGCCATCTCGAGCGCCATCTCCGCCGTCTTGTCGACGCCCATGCGCTCCATGTCGGACATCGTGATGATGTTGGTCTCCCGCTCGCGCGCGACCTTCACCGCCTCGCGCGGGACCTGCCAGCCGCCGATGCCGACCTGAACCAGGTTCTTGGCAGGCACGTTTGGCAGGTTCGTCGCGTGGAACCAGGGTGTGGTGTGCATCCGCTCGTCGAGATCTTTCTCCTGGATATCGGCGTGACGGTCGAAATGGACGATCCCGATCTTCTTCGACGTGCACTCCGCGATCCCCCGCACGGTAGGGAAACCGATGGAATGGTCGCCGCCCAGGATGATCGGGAACGAGCCGCTGGAGAACACATGGGAGCAGGCGCGGGAGATCTGGTCGAAGGTCTTCTCGATGTTCGCCGGGATCGTGAAGATATCGCCCGCATCGCAGAGCGTCATCTGCTCGCGAAGATCGATGGCCATCTCGTAGTTGTAGGGCGTGTAGAGGGCTGAGATCTTGCGGATGCCCTGCGGGCCAAAGCGCGTGCCGGGGCGATAGGTCGTGCCGCCGTCAAAGGGTGCGCCCAGGATCGTGGCATCGTAATGCGCCACCTCGGCGACGTTCTCGGCATAAGGCGCCTTCAGGAAGGTGTTGATCCCGGCGTAATGGGGCAGCTCACCGCGGGCGAAGGTGGGGATCGACTTGTCCTCGATCGAATCGGCCCCCGTCAGCCCCATGGCCAGCGCCCAGCGACGCTCCTCGTCCCAGCGGCCCTCCGGGATCTCCCCCTCCGCCTTCATCGCCTTCCAGCCCTGAAGCTTCGAGAGGTCCGGGTGGTGGTGCCTAGCCTCGTTGCGAGGGGCATGCAGGCCGGCGCGGCGGGCGAGGCGCCTGTCGTTTGGTCTCATCGAGGGGTCTCCGTAGGTTCGTCGGCGAGCGCTGCTAGAGTGATCTGGCTCTGTCCGCGTTGGAAGGGGATGCCGCCGTTCCGGGCGTCGAAATCATAGGTGATCGTGGCGCCATAGGCCGTGGGCTCGGTGGGGTCATGGCGCGGTTTGTCGAAGACGACGACGCGATCGCCGAGCTTGAACCCCTCTTCGAGATCATGGGTGACCATGAAGACCGTCATCGGGCTCTCGGCGCGAAGCTCGCCAACGAAGTCATGCATCGTCAGCCGCGTGCCGGGATCGAGGGCGCCGAAGGGTTCGTCGAGCAGCAGAACCCGGGGGCGGGCGGCGAGGGCCTGCGCGATGGCGAGGCGCTGTTGCTGCCCGCCCGAGAGCGTGTGCGGCCAGGCGCGGGCATGGGCGCCGAGCCCGATCCGCTCGAGGATTTCTTCTGCGCGCTGACGGGCCTGGCGGCGGGCGGCCCCCCAGAAACGGCCAAGCGCGCGGCCGGCGCCGAACTCCTCTGCCGCCACGATGTTGTCGCGCACGGTGAGGTGCGGAAAGACCGAATAGCGCTGGAAGACGATGCCGCGCTCGGGCCCGGGCTCGACCGCGGGTGGGCGGCCCTCGACGCTGATCACGCCGCGGGACGGGTGCTCTTGGCCCAGCATCAGGCGCAGGAAGCTCGATTTGCCGCAACCCGAGGCGCCGACGATGGAGACGAACTCACCCTCGGCGACGTCGAGGTTCACCCGCTCGAGCACGCTGACCGGACCATAGCGGAGCCAGACGTCATGGATCGTCACAAAACTCATGCGCGCCCCCCCGTCGTCCAGGGGTAGAGGCGCCGAGACGCGACGGCCAGCAGCCGGTCGAGCAGGAAGGCAAGCACGGTGATCCAGACGACATAGACGAGGATCACATCCATCGCGAAGAAGCGGCGGACGAGGAAGATGCGATAGCCGAGCCCTTCGCTGGCCGCGATCCCTTCGGCGGCGATCAGAAACAGCCAGGCCGGCCCAAGGCTCAGCCGCACGGCCTGGATCAGCCGCGGCATCAGTTGGGGTAGGACGACGCGGAGCGCGATCACGGTGGAGGAGGCGCCCAGCGTCTCCGCCTTCGCGATCAGCTCCCGCGGGATCTCGCCGGCGCGCTGGGCCATATCGCGGATCAGCACTGGCGTGATGCCGACGACGATGAGCGCGATCTTGCCTGTGTCGCCGAGCCCGAAGGCGATGAAGAGGATCGGCAGGACCGCAAGCGGCGGGACCAGGCTGAAGGTCGCCACGAAAGGGTTGAGCGAGGTGGCCGCAACCGGCAGCGTTCCGATGAGAAGCCCGAGCCCAAGCCCGGTCGCTGCCGCGATCGCCATGCCGATCCCAAGCCGCTGCAGCGAGGCGCCGGTGTCTACCCAGAGGAGCACGCGTTTTGAGCGCCGGTCGGGCTCGGTCGCGAGCCGCACCGCCGTCTCGGCAATCTGAGCCGGGGCCGGGAGGACGCGATCCTGCGGGTTCTCCGCCCGGCGGATATCGGAGGCAATGGCATAGGCGAGGAGCACCAGCACAAAGGGAAGGAGCGCCAGGCCGACCCCCAAGAGCCGGCCGGGTCGTCGATTGATCAGGCGCATGACCGCCCCTTTCGAGGGCCCGCGACGATCGTCGGTGAGCGCGGAGCGAGGCGGCGCAGGCGATGCTGCGGTCCCGGGCGTGACCCGGGACCTCGCGGTCTTCGTCCTGCGAGGGAAGCGACGATCACAGCGCGCCGTCGGCGGCCATCTGCATGTATTCCGTCGTGTAGCGGAACGTCACATTGCCCACGTCGCCGGTCGTCGAACCGTCGGGATAGGCGACGCCGACGAAATCGGCGCTTGGGGCGCCCTCGCCCAGGATCCCCTTCTCAAAGAGGAACTCGGCCACATAGGTCATGGTCTGCTTGAGCTGCGCGTCCGAGGTGAAGGCGACGGCCTCGGCCGGGTCATAGAACATCTCGGTCGTGGCGAGTTGGGCCTTGTAGCCAGCGAGATCCGTGCCGGAGGCCTCGGCCATGGCGGTGAGCGCTGTCTCGTCGCCCGCTGCCATCAGGGCCATGGTCTCATACCAAGCACCGGCCATGGCCTTCCCGAAGGCGGGGTTCGCCTCAAGCGTCTCGGTGTTGACCACCATCATGTCGATGATCTCGCCGGGGATATCGGCACTGTCGTAGATCTTGGTGGCATTGCCGCCTTCCAGGATCGTCGAGACCAGCGGGTTCCACGTCACGACCGCTTCGACATCCGCGGTCTCATAGGCCGCGATCATATCCGCGTCCGAGGTGTTGATGACGGCGGCGAGGTCGGCCTCCGAGAGCCCTGCCTCATCGAGCCCACGCGCGAGCAAATAGTGGGAGACGGAGAGCTCCACGAGATTGACCGGCTTCCCGGCCAGGTCGGCCATGGTGGCCCCTTCCTTGACCAGCACCGCATCATTGCCGTTCGAGTAGTCGCCCACGATCAGCGCGGTGGTGTCGACCCCGCTGCCCGAGGGGATCGAGAGCGTGTCCATATTGGTCGCCGAGACGCCGTCGAAGCTGCCGGCTGTGTATTGGTTGATGCTTTCGATGTAGTCGTTGATCTGCACGATCTCGATCGAGATGCCGTATTTCTCGGCCCATTTGTCGATGATGCCCGCCTCGGCCATGTAGCCCCAGGGCATCCAGCCCACATAGATCGACCAGGCGACGCGGAACTCGGTCTTCTCCTGGGCGGCGGCGGGGGTGGCGAGGCTGGTCACGGCGGCGAGGCCGGCGGCCAGGATGGTGGTGGCGATCAAGCGCATGTCTCTCTCCCGTCGTCCCGTGATCCAGGCGAGAGGGACCGGGGAGACGGGACGGAGGGCACCGCGGTCGCGTTGGCAGTGACCTCCCGGGATTTTGCCCCGCCGTGTGCCCGAAGCGGCTGTGGCCGATCGGGTGGCACCTCTCGGACCTGACACCGCGCGGGTTGTGAGCCTGCGCAGCCGGAACCCTAGGCGCCCTGCCGGTGATGTCTATGCAAGCGGAGTGCCATGTCTTTGGGCAGCTCTGCGCGGCCTTTGGGGTCTCGATGCAGGCGCGATGGTCGTCATTTGCCTGCGAAACAGGCATTGGCCGCGCTCGCCCCTACCCACCACCGCCCCCACCCGCCCACCCCGGCGGCGGTGGGCAGGGGCGAGCGCGGTGGTGTGCGTGCCGGGGAAGCGGTTGATGGCGATCAGGCGGC
>JBCCLX010000022.1:0-19528 GCA_039026635.1 Pseudomonadota bacterium | reverse complement strand
TTTTGTCTGGTACCCTGGGCATGAGGGTCTCCGCATCACGCAACGCGACTGAGCATATCCACGCTTGCCCGATCGCGCAGCCCGGCCGATGCTGCGCGCTGTCGAGCCCTCCAGGAGTGCGCGATGGCGGCCGATGTGACCATACCGCGCCCCGAGGCGCCCGCTGCCGTGATCGCGCATCGCGGCGCTTCCGGCACAGCGCCCGAGAATACGGCCGCGGCGTTTCGCCAGGCCGCAGCCCTCGGCGCGCGCTGGGTGGAGTTCGACGTCACGCTGATGGCATGTGGGACACCCGTTGTCCTGCATGATGCCACGCTGGCGCGCACCACGGGGCACAATCTCGTTGCGCGGAGCCTGACGGTGGAGGCGCTCGAAGGGCTCGATGCTGGCGGTTGGTTCGATCCCACCTTCGCCGGCGAGCCGGTGCCTCGGCTCGATGAGACCCTGGCGCTTCTCGCGGCACTCAGGCTCGGCTTTAATCTCGAACTCAAGCCCCATGGCGCCTCGGGGCAGACGGGGGAGGCGGTGGCGCGCGTGCTGGCGGCCACCCGACCTGGCCCGGCGATGACGGTCTCGAGCTTCGATCATGACGCGCTTGCCGCCTTTCGGGCGCAGTTGCCGAGCGTGCCGGTGGCTGTGCTCTACCGCGCCCCTGCCGAGGATTGGCGCGAGACGGCGTGGACGTTGCGCGCCGAAGCCCTGCATCTCGAATACCGCGAAGCGACCCCCGAGCTGGTGGCAGAGGCCCATGAGGCAGGCCTCGCGCTCCGTGTCTTCACAGCGAACGATCCCGCGCATGTGGCACCCCTGCGCGCAGCGGGGCTCGATGCGGTGGTGACTGATTTTCCCGAACGGTTTTTGCGCGATCCGGATTGGGGCGGCTGAGCCACCCCCGCGCTCAAATCCGGCCGAAGAAGACGAGCAGCAGGTAGTTGAGGAAGGAGGCCGCGATCGTCACGCCGGCGGGGAAGTACTTTTTCTGCCCGAGCGAGGCGAAGCCTGTGTCGTACTCCCGCAGGAAGTACCGCGCGATCCAGAAGAGCCCGACGGCGACCAGCGTCCAAATCGCCCAGAGGATCAGCACGAAGCCGACATGGATCCCCGGCACGAAGGGCACGAGCGCGATGATCATCTTGAGATCGCCTCCGCCCACCTTCCCCGATGAGATCGTGAAGATCCCCCAGCCGATGAAGAAGGCGATCAGCGTATGGCCGAGGCGCCAGAGGAAGGTCTCGAGCGGCAGGCCCCAGCTGCCGGTTGCAAGGAAGACGACCAGGATCATCAGGCAGGCGATGTTGGGGATGCGCATGTTCTTCGCATCGCTCCACATGATGTAGACGAACAGCGGCGTAAGCCCCGCCAAGGCGGCGAGCTGTGCCTGATCAGTCATTACCATTGGGCGTCCCCCTGCCCCTCAGCCCCTCTGTGGCGCGGCCTCGACCGGCCGGCCCCTACTGGACCACAGCGCCCTCGAGCTGGGCGAGTTGATCGGCCGCGGCCTGATAATGGCGCGGATGCTCATCGACAGCCTTCGCGAAAAGGCCCCGCGCGATGCGCTTGTCTCCTTGGCGCAGGGCGATCACGCCGAGGTTATAGGAGACGACGGCGCGTTCCTCTGAGGTTAAGGGCACGATCGGCAGGCGATAATCGCGGCGCAGCCCGCGGCTCAGCGCCAGATTGTTCTTCGCGCTGAAGAGCCGGCTGTCATAGCTGATGGCGCGCTGAAAGGTATCCTCCGCGCGTTCGAGCTCACCCCGCGACATCAGGCTGACGCCCCAGTTGTTCAGCACATCCGCCGGATTGGTTGCCTTCACCTCGGCGCGGGCATAGGCGCTGTCGGCAGCATCCCAGTTCTGTGCCCGATCCGCCAGCATGGCATCGAGGAGATGGCGGCGCTCGCTGTCGATCGTGCCCGGAATCTGAGTGGCGAGCGCTTCGGCGTCCTGCCAGCGGCCAAGGCGCACGGCGACATAGGCATAGTCCAGCCGGTCGCTGGGCTGCTCCTGATTGAGCGCGATCAGCTCCTGATAGGTCCGCGCCGCCTCTGGGAAACGCTTGGCGCGGGCGTAGGACTTCGCCAGGTTGCGGCGGAAGTCGGCCCGCTCCGGCTCGCGAGCGAGGCCGCGCTCGAAATAGCGCACAGCACTGTCCGGGTCGCCCGCAGTGAGCATCAGCTCGGTCAGCTGCGCCTCGTCGATGATATCGCCGGCGAGCGGATCGGGCTTGGTGGCGATGCCGTCGGTCGTGCAGCCTGCGGCGAGCAGCAAAGTAGATAGAGCGAAAAGCGCCGTAAGCGGCGTGCGGTACATCGAGGTACGGGTCGCGGTCATGCAGCGTCTCCGGGGTGGCCGCATTGGGATTGGGTCAGTCATCGCGCTCGCCGGGCGCCGGGGCAAGCGTGCTGCCTGCCTCGGCCGCGCTTTCGCGCCCGGACGCGGCGGTGCCGCCACGGGCCGCGGCGTCGACCGCCTCTGCCTCAGACGGCAGGTTTCCCTGCTTGGGCTCGAGCGCGCCGAGCCGGCTGCCACCGCCCACGCCGGAGAGGAGCGCTGCCGCACGGCGCTGCGCCTCCGCGCGGCGGGCGGCCGCGTCATCGGCGGCTGGGGCGGGGCGGGCGGCGGTTGAGGCGCGCAGGACACCGTCCTCCTCGCGCTCCGCCGCACGCGCCGCAGCTCTTGCAGCGGCCTCGGAGGGGTCGACGGACGATCCAGCCCGCGGCGCCACCGCTTCGACGGAGGCGATGATGCCCCCGCCTGGGCCGGTCTCGGCTGCGGGATTGGCGGGATCCGCTTCGGGGGCCGTGAGGATGGCAGGGCCAGTCTCCACCGGCGCCTCCTCCTCGTCGACCGGCTGGGTCGTGACGAGGTCCTCTGCCGTAGGCTCGTCAGCAAGCGCGCCCTCGGGCGTCTCCTCGATCTCCGCGGGCGCCGTCTCCAACGCTGCGATGGTCTCGTCGACGCTCTCTGCGCCATTGTCCTCCACGAGGATCGCCTCGATCGGCTCGTTCTTTGGCACGCTGCCGAGGTCGTGGAGCAGGAACTCGCTGCGGCCCATCCTGCTGAGGTCGAAGGCCACGCTTCCCTCCGGCGCGCCGAGCTGCCCGGGATCAGCCTGTTGGCGGGCGCGCGCCTCGGTTTCGGCAAGGCCGAGGGCTGCGATCTCGCTCGTGCCGCTGGAGACGACGAAGGCCGTTCGGAAAGCGGCATGGGCCCCTCGCGCATCGCCTTGGCGCGCGAGGACCGTGCCGAGGGCGTTGTTCACATCCACATCCGTGGGCGCCAGGGCGCGGGCCCGCATCAGGAAGGCTTTCGCTTGGGCCAGATGGCCCTGGGCATTGGCGGCGATCCCAGCGCCCGTGAGCGCCTCGACCGTCACGGCTTCACTGGTCAGCGAGCGGCGGAAGGCGGCTTCGGCGGCCTCGGCCCGGCCCTCGGAGAGGAGGCTCTTACCCGTCGCAAGCCATGTCGCGCCGGTGCGTCGGGTAACGGGGGCGACGAGCAGCGTATCCTCGACCGGGCGCGTCACGCCGTAGGCGATGTCCTCGGGCTGTCCGGGGGCTGGCACGGCGTCGGTGGGGTCGTCCGCGTTCTCGACCCCGTCTTCGGGAGCCGCCTCTGCGGTCGCAGTTTCATCCTCGGCCGTTTCGCTTGTATCCCCCGCCTCCGCTGCGCGCGCTTCTTCGGCCTCGGTCTCTGCTGCTGCCGTGGCGCGTGCGGTTGCGACATCGGGGGCAACCTCGATCCGGGCCGAGCCAGCGCCGGTACCGAGGCAGCCCGACAGGACCCAGGGCAGGAACAGGCAAAGGGCAATCGAACGCCAGAGCGCCGCTGCGCCGACCTCGCGCGCCTGAGCGACCCCGCTCACCCGCCGCCGGCGAGCGCGGCGAAGGCGCGCAGGATCTGAATGAGCGAGGGGCCGACGAGGATCAGGATCAGCGGCGGCACGGTGAAGAACATCGTCCCAAGCGTCAGCTTCGTCGGCAGGACGTTGGCCTTCTCCTCCGCCCGCATAAGCCGCTTGTCGCGCATCTCGGCGGCGTAGACGCGGAGTGCCTGGCTGATCGAGGTACCGAAGGCGGTCGACTGGATCATCACGGTGACGAAGGAGGAGATATCGTTGACGTTACAGCGGTCTGCGAAATCGCGCAGCACCGTGATCCGATCCTTACCGACGCGGAACTCCTGCGTGACGATCCCGAGCTCATAGGCCAGCGGGCCCGCGGCGGCCTCCATCTCCTTGCCCACGCGGGCCATGGCCTGGTCGAGCGATTGGCCCCCCTCGATACAGACGAGCATCATGTCCATCGCATCGGGGAAGGCTTTCTGGATCTCATCCTGGCGCACGGCGATCGAGCGCTTGACCCAATAGACGGGCGCCAAGAAACCCATGAAACCGAAGGCGCCGGTGAGCATGATGCCCATCGGGATATTCGGCTTGGCCGGGGCGATCAGCGTGAAGATCGCGCCCACCAGCGTGAGGCCGATGCAGAGGACCGCGCGGGCGGTGTAGTAGCTGCGCACGGCGGAGGCGCTGTCGAAGCCCGCTTGGCGGAGCTGCTTGCGCGTCTCCGACATCTGCTTTTTGTCGGTCGGCTGCAGATAGTCGGAAAGACCACCGGTGGGACCGGACTCGTCCCTGAGCTTGACCAGCTCCCCCTCGATACGCGCTTCGCGAAAGTTGAATCGCTCGAGCGGGTCCTTCTTGCTCCTCATCACCAGCGGGATCGCAATCAGCACCAGCAGAATCGCGGTGCCGGCGATGGCGTAGAAAGGCGCCTGTTCGCCATACTGCTCGATCAGCGCGATCGTCACGCGGTCGAGAAATTCGTAGACGACGTCCATGGCTCTCTCCAGGGCGTGCGCGCCCTCTCCCTCGGGGTCAGACCTTGATGTTCACCAAGGCGCGCATGAAGAAGATGTTCACGACGAGCAGCACGCCAGTTGCGATGGCACCGGGGATGAACAGCGGGTGGTCATCGACCGCAGAGTAGTAGTCGGGCTTGACGAGCTGAACCAACAAGAGCGCGATGATCGGGAACACCGAGAGGAACCAGCCGGACCAGCGGGCTTCTGCGGTGATCGCTTTGATCTTGCGGAACAGCTTGAACCGGGCGCGGATCACCTTGGACAGGCCATCAAGGACCTCGGCGAGGTTACCGCCCGATTGGCTCTGAATGTTGACCGCGATGGTGAAGAAGCGCAGATCGGGCAGCGGCACACGGCTCGCCAGCCTGTCCAGCGCATCGTTGAGGTTCATACCATAGGTGGCCTCATCCGCGATCAGGCCGAACTCCGTGCCAAGCGGGTCGGGCATTTCGCGCGCCACGATGGCGATTGCCGCCGTGATCGGGTGGCCGACGCGCAGGCTTCGAACCATGAGGTCCACCGCATCCGGAAACTGCTCCTCCAGAAGCGCGATCCGCGCCTTCGCCTTGTTCGAGAGCCAGATGTAGAGCGAGCCATAGCCGCAAACGATGGCGATCAGGATCCGGACCGGCAGCGAGGCCGAGGTGAAAAAGGTGAGCGCCACCAGGGCGATGATCGAAAGGCAGAAGATCGAGAAAAAGAGCGCGAAGGGCGACATCTTGATGTTCGCATGACGCGCCTTCTCCGCGAGCGTGCCGACGACGGGTAGCTTGAAGTCCCTTTTGGAGCCTTCCCGTTCGGCGCGCAGGATCGAGAGCACCTCTTCGGTGTCCTTCCCCTCCTGCAGCAGGCCGAGGCGGCGGTTGACCCGCTTCTCGCGCTTCAGCGTCTTGCCGTAGACGACAAGGTAAACGCCCTCCACGATGAGCAGCACGCCCACGAAGATCAGCGCGTAGATCACCGGTTGGAAGAGCATACGGTCGTCCCCTCGTCAGATATCCGGTTTGAAGAGGCTCTGGGGCAGTTCGTAGCCCCACTGCTTAAACCGGTCGGCGTATTTGCTGCGGATCCCAGTGGCAGTGTACTTGCCGCGGATGTTCCCGTCACTATCCGTGCCATAGCGTTCGAACTTGAAGATCTCCTGCATGGTGACGACCTCGCCCTCCATGCCGACGATCTCCGTGATCGACATCATGCGCCTCTTACCATCGGACATGCGGTTCACCTGCACGATCAGGTTCACGGCCGATGAGATGTTAGTGCGCACAGCCTTTAGCGGAAGTTCAATACCGGACATCCCGATCATGTTTTCGAGGCGGCTGAGGCTATCGCGCGGGCTGTTGGCGTGGATCGTGGTCATCGAACCATCATGGCCGGTGTTCATGGCCTGGAGCATGTCGATCACCTCCTCGCCGCGACACTCGCCCACGATGATGCGATCAGGCCGCATTCGCAGCGCGTTTTTCAGGAGGTCGCGGATCGTGACGGCGCCGGTGCCCTCCACGTTGGCGGGGCGGCTTTCCATGCGACCCACATGCTCCTGTTGAAGCTGCAGCTCGGCCGTGTCCTCGATGGTCACGATGCGCTCATCGTTGGAGATGAAGGATGAGAGCGCGTTGAGCGTGGTTGTCTTACCCGAGCCCGTACCGCCGGAGACGATCACGTTGAGCCGGCAGCGCACGCAGGCGTGCAGGAACAGCGCCATCTCCTCGGAGAAGGCACCGAAGCCGACCAGCTTGTCGACGGTGAATGGGATCTTGGAGAACTTGCGGATCGAGAGCAGCGGGCCGTCCACAGCGCAGGGCGGCACCAGCGCGTTCACGCGAGACCCGTCGGCCAAGCGCGCATCGACCCAGGGGTTTGCCTCATCGATACGACGGCCCACGGCGGAGACGATCTTTACGATGATCCGCATCAGGTGCTGGTTGTCTTTGAACTGGACGTTCGTGCGCTCCAGCTTGCCCTTCCGCTCGACATAGCAGTTGTCGTAGGCGTTCACGAGGATATCGGTGATCGTCGGGTCCGAAAGCAGCGGCTCGAGAGGGCCGAGGCCCATGACCTCGTCCACCAGTTCCCGAACCATGCCGTCGAATTCCGGGCGGGAGAGGACAAGGTCGCTGTCCGATAGCTCCTCGCGCACGATATCCGCGATCTCGTGGCGCAGCTCGGTCTCGGATACGCGATCGAGGGCCGAGAGGTTCAGCGTATCGAGGAGCTTGCCATGCATCTCGACGCGCAGGTTGATCAGGCGGCGCCGGCGCTTTGAGTCGGTCTCACTCGCGACGACGCGCTGCGACTGCTGCATCCCCATCTGCTTGAGACGCTCTGCCGTGCCGAGATCGGAGGCCGGCTTTGCCGTCGTCTCGGTGCGGGTCTCGGCGGTCGCCACTTCCGGCATGGTGGTGGCGGTATCGCCGCCGTCGTTGCGCATCCGACGAAACATGGCCTGTGCCTCCAGTCACTCGGCGCGCTCGGGGCGGCGCGCCCTCTGCCGCCTATACGGCTTGTCTGCTCAGCTCGCCTTTTCGGCCTGAGCCTCTTCAGAGGTCATCGACAAAACCTTCTGGGTCAACTTCACAATCTCGCGGCGCAGCGGATTGCCGCGGGCCGCCTCACCCAAAGGCACGCCCTCATCGCAGGCGGCGGTGACTGCCTTGCCCCCATCGGGCATCAGATTCGAGAACTCGATGGCCAGGCTTTCAGCCAGCCGCTTCACACGACCCTTGCCGGAGAGATCGGTCAGTCCCGGCGCCCGGTTGAGCACGGGCACGAGCTTCTCCATATCCAGGTCTTCTGATTTCAATGTGCGCGTGAAGCGAAACATGTTCTGCGCCGAGCGCATATCGATCTCCATCGCAACCACAAACGCATCAGACGCCGTGTAAACCGCCTCCGACCAGTTCATCAGCGCTTGCGGCATGTCCACAACGACGTAGTCGAAACTCGCCCTTGCCACGTTGAGCATGGTCTGCACATCCGATGGCGAAACGATGTCGAGGGGAAGGGCATCGCGTGGCGCCGTGAGAACATGAAGGCGATCGCGATAGACCGACAGAGCCTGCGTGAGCGCCGTCTCGTCCATGGCGCCCGCTTCACTCACGAGCTCATAGACCGCTTCACGGCGCGGCACATCCAGATAGGTCGCCACCGAGCCGTATTGGAAGTTAAAGTCCAGCAGGGCGACGCGGCGCCCCTCTTTGCGCACGAGATTTGCCAGTTCCCAGGACAGGTTGACGGCGATCGTCGTCGCGCCAACCCCGCCCGCGACCCCATAGATGCCCACGAGCCGCCCGTCACGACGCGCCGTCGTGCTCATCTGGCCCCGCTTGCCCTGCGCCCGAGCGACACGGATGTTGTTGATGGCCTCCGCCAAGGCGCCCGGCGGCTCGGGATAGGGGGCAAATTCAGCGGCGCCAGCCCGCATCAGCTGATGCATGCTGCGCGATGAGATATCGCCGCAGACGAGCAGGACGAACATGTCGGCGTTATTGGCCTTGCGGATCAGTTCGCAGAGGAAGTCGATCGCCTCCTGCGTATCCGTCGACAGCGTCAGAACGGCGAAGGTGCGCTCGCGATTGATATCTTCGAAGACCTCATCGGCCTCGTCATTGCCAACCTCGACCCAGCCCTCAGGCCCAATCTCTGCGTCCAGATCTTCAGCCAGCGCATCGATTTCGACGAAGCCGTCGGAGAACACGACCGCTTCGGGCGCGTCCGGTTTTGATCCGCCTAGAAAGGACAACGCCATGCGTCAGCTCACCCTGTCATGTTCGTTTAGGGGGCAGTTGGCCGCGCACGCGACAGGCCTGTCACGGGAGCCGCGCCCCAGTCCCCTTCGAATACATTGGTTGGACTATAGCGGAAAACCGTTAAAGCGGGAGCCTCACGCAAAAAAACCCTGCGTCGCGCTCGCTGGCACGCGCCGCAGGGCGTGTTTGGGCCAACCAGAAAGTCAGTCGTCGTCGTCGTCGTCACGATACTCGACGTAGAGACGGTTGGCGGTGATGCCGTTCATCCCGGTGCCGACGTAGATCCGGTCGAAGCCGACCACGACCGTTACGGCGCGGCGATTGCGTTCTTCGCGTTCCTGCGTGTCGACCACCGGCTCCCGCTCACCGCGGCTTTCCACCGCTTCAAGGCGCGCCGGATCCACGCCGCGCGAGGTTAGGTACCGCAGCGCCGCACGCGCCCGGCGCAGTCCGAGGCGGTCGTTGTAGCTCTCAGCGCCCACGGCATCTGTATGGCCGACGATTGCCATCAACACACTGTCATTGGCCACCAGCCAAGCCGCCTGCTGATCAAGCGCCTGCCGGGCGTCGGAGGTCAGGCGAGCGCTATCGAACGGGAAGGTCACCGTGTCAGGCGCGGCGGCGCGGAAGGCAATCGACAGATCGCGGCGGCGCTGTTCCAGGTCACCATAGGCATTCTGAAGCCGAGCGTTCGTCTGCGTCGTGAAGCCGAGATGCGGGTTGTCGAAGGTGCCGATTTCCTGGGAGCAGCCGGCGACTGCCAGCGCCCCTGCCATCAAAGCGGCTGTTTGGATTGCTTTCATGTCCCTCACTCCACCACGTAGCCAAAGGCGCCGTCGAAGTCCTGGCCTTGCGGCCCCGGCGTGTTGGCAGGGCCTTCGAGGCGGCCATGCAAGAAGAGATCGGCTTCCGACGGGAAGGCCACGTTGTCGGTCGACAAGAGGAGTGTGTCTTCGCCTGCCGTCGGGGTGACCAAGTTGGCAGTCACGATGATGATCAGCTCACTCTGTCCGCGGTTGAAGTCGACCGAGCGGAAAAGGTTGCCGATGATCGGGACATCCCCGATCCATGGCAGCTGCGACAGGTTGTCCGAGAAGGTCTCCTCCAGCAGCCCGGCAATCGCGAAGCTCTCACCATCACGCAGCTCGACGGTCGTGTTGGCCCGGCGCGTCGAGAAGCCAGGGACGGCCGTCGCGGCGCCGCCCGAGGAGGAAACGAAGCTCGAGAGCGAGGCATCGACCGAGGCCACTTCCGTCGACAGCTCGATGTTGATCAGATCGTCATCGACCACGGTCGGGGTGAAGCTGAGGCTGACACCCACCGGACGGAATGTCACGTTCGCGCCATCCTCCGTCACCACCGGGATCGGGACTTCGCCGCCGGCCAGGAACGAGGCTGAGGACCCGGAGAGCGTCACCAGCGTCGGCTCGGAAAGGGTGCGGGCATATCCCTGACCCTCAGCCGCATCGATGGTGATGTTCAGCAGGAAGCTGTCGGCGATGGCGAAGATCGCGCCGAAACTGCCGAAGCCGGAGAGGAGCTGGGTGAAGATACCGTCATCACCGCCCTGAGGATCGACCTGAACGCCGTCGCCGGTTTGGATGAGCGTCGCCGTCCGGTTCGTGGCCCCCACCGCACCGGTTGAGACGCCCAGCGCCTTACCGATGGATCGGCTCATCTCTGCGATGCGAACCTTTAGAGCGACCTGCTGCGTCCCACCCACCGTCATCATGTTGGCAATGTTGCCACCCACGTAGATCCCAGCCAGCGTGAGAGCGCGGTTCACTTTCGCTTTGCCGGACACCGTGCCCGAGAGGATCACCGAGTTACCGGCCGCGCGCACTTCGATCGGCTCGTCGGGCAGCACTTCCGCCAGGCGCTCCTTCAGCTCTGCCAGATCCGGCGTGACGCGCACTTCAACATTGGCGATGAGCTGACCGTTCTCACCGAGCAGCGTCAGGGTCGTGACGCCGCGCGCCCGGCCGAAGATATAGATCGCGCGGTCGGAGAGCGGCGAGACGTCGGCAATCTCGGGCTGAGCGACCGAGACCTCGACGAAGGGGCGCGTGCTCCGCACCACGATGGCGCGGTTCACCAGGACGCTGACGTCATCCGACGAGAGCCCCTGCGCCGTGCTGAGAATTGATTCCTGAGCCGGTGATGTCGCCGGCGGCAGGATCGCGGCCAGGGTAAAGCTGGCGAGAAGTACCAAGCACCGCAGGACCTGGGAGAGGTGTCGTCCCATCATTGCGTCCATTGCCCCCCGAAATGCGCGTGTAAGCTGGGTGATGTTGCGTCCGAAGTACACACCGCAAAATCCCAATACTCAACGAGATTCCGCTCCAAAGGCGTCCTGCGGCATGTGCCGTGGCAGATGTGCCGCAAGGTCTTTTGCGAGAGAGGCGCGGAAGCGGGCAAACAGCAAAAACGCGCCCCGAGGCCGGAGCGCGCCGCTTACGTCGTCATAGTCGAGGAAAGGTTAATCGAAGGTAACGGTATCGACACCCGTGCCGCGGCGCACGCGGACGGTGGTCTTCGGGGCTGCCGGAGCCTTCTTGACCTCTTTCTTGACGCCTCTGATGTCGTCAAAGGTCACGGGCGCCACCTCTTCGTCCCGGTCGCTGATATCGCCCGCGCCGCGCAGCGTCAGCGTCAGCCGACCCAAGGATTGCGCGACGGCAAGGATCTGGGCCTCACGCGTGCTCACATCCAAGGTCGCCGTGCTCCCGACCCGGGGGCTGAGCGCGTTCTGCTGAACTTTCTGGTCGACGGCGATTACCTGCATGTCTCGCAGGATAATGCGCGAACTGAGCGTGCCCGAGCTGCCCTCGGTGAGCATGATATCAACGCGATCGCCCGGCGAGATGAAACCTGCAACGCCGGAGAGGGCGTTGATGGGGATCGGGAAGGCGCGCCGACCTTCGGCCAGACGCATCGCCATGCGGCTGTCTTCGCCGAAGCCTGTGACCATGCTCTCGAGGATGGGCGCGCCGGCATCGATCTGGCGCATCGCGACGCGCCGCTCGGTCATGATGTCACCGATCAGATCTTCGGGGGACGTAAACGCCCCTTGGGGCACCGAGGCCGCCGGCCAGTCGATGATCCGAATGTGCTGCTCGTCGACGCGCGCCCCGTATTTGATCGTCTCCGACGCGACGATCACCGGCACGGTCGCCGGCAATTCCGGCTCAGCCGTCTCTTGGACGGGTGCTGGTCGCGCCTGCGCAGTCTGATACCTCGCAAACACTTTGTTCGCGTAGTAGAGCGCCCCTCCGGCGAGGCCGATGCCCAGAATAAGCACCAGGATCCCGATCAGTCTCATGGCGATTCCCTATCAGACCGCTCCCACCCCGGTACCATATTGCCCCAGCAGGCAAAAAAACAACAGAGTCCGGGCTGATACACCGACCCCATGATACCGCGCGAGGATTACCCGTTCTTTAGCCGCTCGATATCATCGGCCGTCAGGAAGATGTATTCCAGAGAGATGATCATCGACTGCATATCA
This sequence comes from Pseudomonadota bacterium, assembly GCA_039026635.1. Taxonomy (GTDB): domain Bacteria; phylum Pseudomonadota; class Alphaproteobacteria; order Rhodobacterales; family Rhodobacteraceae; genus Thermohalobaculum. The sequence continues at coordinate 7,406 of JBCCLX010000022.1, read as the reverse complement.
TTCTCTAGAATCGCAATAATACTAACACTAATGATAAGCAAGCCGGCCACGAGAGCCACAAAATCGACCGAGACCGCACCGTCTTCGCACTGTAGAAAAGGCAAGTTCGTCATGGTGAGCCCCCACCACCTCAAGCCGCTTCTTGTTCTCCCTTTGTCACCTGACCAGCACCCCCGGTAAGCATCGAGCAGCGGTCGATCGGACAAAAAAACTCAGCAGCCAGCGTAACCAGCTGCTGAGCGAAGCAGTGAAATTCAGCAGAATGTGTTCTGCAGATTAGTTGGTCGGCGCCGAGACGTTGGTGGCCTCACCGAGCGACGACTCGATAGCGTCGACAACAGTCTGCAGCTCTTCCGAGAGAAGGCCAACAATGGCAACGCCGAGGATCAGCAGGCCAGCGGCCAGCGCAACCCAGTCGATGGTGACCGCACCGGCCTCGTCCTTGAAGAAGTTCATCATGTTCAGCTCCATAGTGCTTTTCCGATCCACTCGGGCTCCCGCGGCCCGAGCCGGGATATTGCGGTTCCTCGCCCCAACTCCCTGCTCGACGGTGATACCACCGGGTCGACTGCCTGCAAAGCAGCAATTGTGATGTTCTCAATGTTTGTCTTTCCCTCATCTTGTTTGTAGTCATTAAGGCCAAGAAAAAGGCGAGCGCGCCTTATTTTGCGGGAGAGCACGTCGAAATGAGGCGGGAATGTGGCAGAGCGGCGATTTGCGCCATACTTCTCGGCGCGGCTTTTATCGTCCTTGACCCGTTTTGGCACGAATCGTCAGAGGCTGAGGCAAACACACTGCGCAATAGCGTGCGTGTTGGAGATCGCTCCGGCATGAACATTGTGCGAGTGCCGAAAAAGGGGGAAGCACGGCTCCCTCTGCCCGGCCCGGACGTGCGTGTTTTGACGGGTAAAGACCCGGATGCAGGCCGCAGCGGTGCGGGTCCTATTCGCGGCGGGATCCGGCGCGCTGGACCACAGGACTGGTTCTGGCAGCGCCATGACCCGCACCGCAGGGCCGCCTCCCCCGCCCGCTGGCAAGCCGCCCTCGCCGCCCTGACCGACCGTCATCGCAGCGCAAAACCCATCGTCAGCCAGAAGCTGATCGCCAGCATCGTGGACCGCTACGGCAGGCTTATCGACGATGCTGCCGAGCGCCATGGCATCTCACCAGCGCTGGTCGCCGCCGTAATCGCCGTGGAGAGCGCGGGGCGCGAGAAAGCCGTGAGCCATGCCGGTGCCGGCGGCCTCATGCAGTTGATGCCCGCCACAGCCCGACGCTTCGGCGTCACCGACCGCTACGCCGCACAGCAGAACGTGCAAGGCGGCTCGGCCTATCTCGATTGGCTTCTCGACAATTTCGGGCAGGATCCGATCCTGGCGCTCGCGGGCTACAATGCCGGCGAAGGCGCGGTGCAGCGCCATGCGGGCGTCCCCCCCTATCGGGAGACGCGCGACTATGTGGTGAAGGTGTTCGATGCGCTGGTGGCAGCCATGCCGCTCTGCGCGACACCGCCCGCCTCGCCGCGGGCGCCCTGTGACTGGCGGGTCAGGACCAACTGACCCGTGGAGGCCCGGCGACAGCTCAAGCGAGGCGGGGTGACAGCGTAGGGTCAGCCTGGTGACAGTCTAGGCGACGAGCGTCGCCTCCGTGCTGTTATGCACCGTCTCCAGATCAACGCCCGGTGCCAGTTCCACCACCTTGAGCCCGCCCTCGACCACGTCGAAGACACCGAGCCCCGTGATGATCCGGTCGACCACGCCCTTGCCCGTCAGCGGCAGGGTGCAGGCCTTCAGGAGCTTGGTCTCGCCCTTCTTGTTGGTGTGATCCATGATCACGACCACACGCTTGACGCCGGCGACGAGATCCATGGCCCCGCCCATGCCTTTTACGAGCTTACCCGGGATCATCCAGTTCGCCAGGTCCCCGTTCTCGGCCACTTCCATGGCGCCCAGGATGGCCATCGCGATCTTGCCGCCGCGGATCATGCCAAACGACGTTGCGCTGTCGAAATAGGCGGTGTTCGGCACCTCGGTGATCGTCTGCTTGCCGGCGTTGATCAGATCCGGGTCCTCGTCGCCCTCATGGGGGAACGGCCCCATGCCGAGCATGCCGTTCTCCGACTGAAGCGTGACGGTCACGCCATCGGGAATGAAGTTCGGCACCAGGGTCGGGATGCCGATCCCGAGGTTCACATAGGTCCCGTCTTCCAGTTCTTGCGCCGCGCGAGCGGCCATCTCGTTACGATCCCAAGGCATCGGCGTCTCCTCTATCTCTCGGCGCGCGCTGGGGCGGTGGGCGCCCGGCGCGATGATGGTCTCACGCGGCGCGGGGGCGCAGGGTGCGCTGCTCGATGCGCTTTTCGTGATCGCCCTGGATCAGGCGGTGGACATAGATCCCTGGCAGGTGGATGAGATCCGGATCGAGGTTGCCGACGGGCACGATCTCCTCGACCTCCATCACGCAGAGCTTGCCCGACATCGCAGCCGGCACGTTGAAGTTCCGCGCAGTCTTGCGGAAAATGCAGTTGCCCGTCTCGTCCGCCTTCCAAGCCTTCACGATGGCCAGATCCGCGACGATCCCGCGCTCGAGGATGTAGGTCTCGCCGTCGAAATCCTTGTGCTCCTTGCCCTCGGCCACCTGCGTGCCCACGCCCGTCTTGGTGTAGAAGCCCGGGATGCCGGCGCCGCCGGCCCGCATGCGCTCGGCGAGGGTTCCTTGCGGGTTGAACTCGATCTCCAGCTCGCCGGAGAGATACTGCTGCATGAAAAGATCGTTCTCCCCCACATAGGACGAGATCATCTTCTTCACCTGCTTGTCCTGGAGCAGGAGGCCGAGGCCGAAATCATCGACGCCGGCATTGTTGGACGCGATGGTCAGATTCGTGGTGCCGGCGGCCTTGATCGCCGCGATCAGGTTCTCCGGGATGCCGCAAAGGCCGAAGCCGCCGGCCGCGATCGTCATGCCGTCGAAGAGCGCGCCCTCGAGCGCCGCTGCCGCATCCGCGTAGACCTTTTTCATTGGTTTGCCGATCCCTCTGCCCTAGTGATGACGCGCGGCCTGGCGGGGTGGTGCCGGCCCTTGCTGCGCTGCGTTCTATAAAGGCGGGTCCAGCCCATCAAGGCCGGCGACACTTGACTGTGGCCCCGTTGGTGGCCCCGATGGCAGCTCAGCGGCGCTCTGAGAGAGTTCCGTAGCGCTCAGACAGGCTCGCCCCAGAGATCCGTCTCATCAGCCTCGGTCACCCGCACCTCGAGCATCGTGCCCGGCACAAGCCCGGTGGCCTCCTCGATAAAGAGGTTCCCGTCGATCTCCGGCGCATCGCCCATCGTTCGGCAAACCGCGCCCTCCTCATCGATCTCGTCGACGATCACGGTGAGCCGGCGGCCGATCTTGCCGGCGAGCCGCTCGGACGAGAGCTGCGTCGCCTTCTCCATGAAGCGGTGCCAGCGCGCGTCCTTCACCTCTTCCGGGACATGGCCCGGCAGCTCGTTGGCGGCCGCGCCGGCTACGTTCTCGTATTTGAAGCAGCCCACGCGATCGAGACCGGCCTCCTCGAGCCAGTCCAGCAGGTAGTCGACATCCTCCTCCGTCTCGCCGGGGAAGCCGACGATGAAGGTAGAGCGTAGCGTGAGCTCGGGACAGATCGCGCGCCAGGCCCGGATCCGGTCGAGGACCTTGGCCTCGTTGGCCGGGCGGCGCATGGCGCGCAGCACTGTCGGGCTCGCGTGCTGAAAGGGGATGTCGAGATAGGGCAGGATCAACCCCTCCGCCATCAGCGGGATCAGCTGATCCACATGGGGATAGGGGTAGACGTAATGGAGCCGCACCCAGGCGCCGAGGCTGCCGAGCCCGCGCGCCAGATCCGTGATATGCGCTCGCCAGTCCTCACCCCGCCAAGGGCTCGCCGCATGGCGCAGATCGAGCCCGTAGGCGGAGGTGTCCTGGCTGATCACCAAAAGCTCGCGCACCCCGGAGGCGACGAGCCGCTCCGCCTCGCGCAGCACAGCGGCCGCGGGGCGCGAAGCGAGGCGGCCGCGCATCGCGGGGATGATGCAGAAGCGGCAGGCGTGATTACAGCCCTCGGAGATCTTCAGATAAGCATAGTGACGCGGTGTGAGCCGGATACCTGCACCCTCGGCCGGCTGCGGGACCAGATCGAGAAAGGGGTCCCGCCGTGGAGGGGCGGCGGCATGCACGGCCTCGACGACCTGCTCATATTGCTGGGGCCCGGTGACGGCGAGGACGGCGGGATGGGCGGCGCGCACGGCCTCTGCCTCGTGGCCGAGGCACCCCGTCACGATCACCCGCCCGTTCTCGGCCACCGCCTCACCGATCGCCTCCAGGCTCTCGGCCTTGGCGCTGTCCAGAAACCCGCAGGTGTTGACGATCACCGCATCGGCGCCGGCGTAGTCGGGCGCGAACTCATAGCCATCCGCGCGGAGCGCCGTCAGGATCCGCTCGCTGTCGACGAGCGCCTTTGGGCAGCCAAGACTGACCATCCCGATCCGGGGCGCAGGCGGGCGGGTGCTCTGGGGCGGCATTCGAAAGGCAGTATCGCTCATGCGCGCCCTCTAACGCAGCCGGGCGCGAGGGCCAAGCGCCCCTCTGGCCCGCCCCTCTGCGCGCGGCACAGGGGCGGGCCAGATTTTAGGACCAGCCTCAGAGGTTGAGCTGGTAGCTCGCAGGCACATACCGAAAGCCATCGCCCAACGGCTCGACATAGCCCACGGCCGGTGCCGGCATGTGATAGCCGATGAAGGGGATACGGTCGGCTGCGATCATGCCGAAGACTTCCTTGCGCTTGGCCGCTGCGGCCTCCTTGTCGATGTCGAAGACCACATGCCAGTCCGGCTTCTGCAGGCTCATGACATAGTGGTTGGCCGTATCGGCCGTGATCAGCAGGCGCTCCCCACCGCTTTCGAGATGGTAGACCATGTGGCCCGGCGTGTGGCCGAAACAGTTCAGCGCTTCGATGCCGGAACGCACGGTCTGGCCCGGCTCGATCATCGTCGCCTGCTCGGCGAAGGGCACGACCTTCTTCTGCACCAGCTCGTAGCGCGCGGCCATGCCGTCCTGCGACGCCAGATCGGGGTTGGTCCAGAAATCGAATTCCGCGGCGCCGAGAATGATCTGGGCGTTCGGGAACGTCGGTGCATCGCCCTCGGTCAGCCCGCTGATGTGGTCGCCATGGAAGTGGGTGATCACAACATGGGTGATGTCGCTCGGCTCAATGCCATGGGCCTGAAGGGTGGCGACGGTGTTGCCGGCCGCGGGGCGGCGGCCGTTGTCGCCGTTGCCGGTGTCGAAGAGGATCAGCTCTGAGCCCGTGTTGACGAGCGTCGTCGTGAAGGGGATCTCCATGCGCGTTGCGGGCAGGAAGTTCTCCTCGGCAAGCGCGGCCACGGCCTCCTGGCCCACATTGCCCCCGAAGATCGGGTGCGGACCGTCGAGCTGCACGGCACCATCCAAAATCGCGGTCACCTCGAACTCACCAACCATGAAACGATAGGGTGCAGGGCGCAGGAGGCCCTGTTGCGCAACGGCAGCGTCGGCAACGGTAGCTGTGGCGGCGATGGCGAGCGGCGTTGCGGCGGCGCCCGCCAAAAGGCCGCGGCGCGTGGGGCGGCAGTCGGTCATTCCGGGTTCTCCTTCAGCAGCGATAGGCGGGCGCGATGCGACAACCCGCCTCACAGGGCGGCCACATGGCGCAGCCGTCGCCAAAAGCGAATGGACGTAGCGTCAGCTCATCGCCGCCCGGCCCAGAGTGTGCGGAGAGCGGAGACCCGGGAGATCCTGGGCGCTGGCGGGCGAGGCTCAGCCGAAGATGCCGCGCCTCGGCGATGGCGGGGAGGTGAAGCGCGCCTCCGGCACCGGGGCCTGGCCCATGCGCAGGATCCGACGCGGCGGGCCGTCGCTGCTGCCCATCATCCGGCTCACCCCATGCCGCGTCTTGTCCCAGTAATAGGGGGCGACGAAGAGCTCGAGCACGGCCTTCCAGGCCGCTAGGGCGCCGAGGGTCCAGTAGACGGGCAGGAGTGGGACGAAGAGCAGAAGATCGAGCGCACGCCGCCGCCACATGGCGAGCGCCGCCGTCCCCAGCATCAGCGCCTGCCCCCCCGCCAGCGACAGGGTCAGCGGCCAGAAGGCCCAGTCGGGCAGAAGCCGATCCCAGGGCGTCTGACCCGTCACCATCCAGCCGAGCAACGAGATCCAGAAGAGCGGCATGGCGAGATAGCTGCAGGCCGCGCCCAGGAAGAGCACGTTGAAGCCGAGAAAGCCGACGGGGCCCATCTCGCGCCAGAGGCTCACCGGGCGGCGCACATGGCTGAGCCAGGTCAGCAGATATCCCTTCAGCCAGCGCGAGCGCTGCCGCACCCAAGGCAGGAGCCGGCAGTTCGCTTCCTCCTCCGTCGTCGCCGTCAGCACCCGCGTGCGCAGACCGCGGCGATAGAGGCGCATGCCGAGATCGGCATCCTCCGTCACGTTGTGCGCGTCCCAACCGCCGACCTCCTCCAGCGCCTCCCGCCGGAAGTAGACCGAGGTGCCGCCGAGCGGGATCGGCAGGCCCAGCCGCTCGAACCCCCGTAGCAACACGCCGAACCAGATGCCGTATTCGAGCTGGAAACAGCGGGTGATCCAATTCTCCCGCGCGTTGAAGTAGGAAAGCTGGCATTGCACGGCCCCGAAGCTCTCGGGCAGCGCCCGGAAAGCACCGGCGACCGCGCGCAGCTGGCCAGGCTCGGGCCGGTCCTCGGCATCCAGAATGCCGATCACCTCACCCCGACAGAAGGCGAGCGCGTAGTTCAACGCGCGCGGTTTGGTGCGGGGCTGACCGTCCGGGACGGCGATCACCCCCGCCCAGTCCGGCAGCGCCATGCCCGCAATGGCCCCGCGCGTCGCCGCATCGCCCATCTCGACAACGAGCTTCACCTCCAAGCGGTCGCGCGGATAGTCGAGCCGATCGATCGCGGAGAGGATGCGGGGCACCATCTCAGCCTCACGGAAGAGCGGCACGAGAAGGCTGATCCGTGGCCAGAGGGGTGCCTCCGCCTGCCCTTTCCGCGGCGCATCGGGCAGGATCGGATTGGCGCGCGGGTCGGGTTTGGCACTGAAGAGCGCTGCACCGAGCGCGGCAAACCGCAGGAGCCCGGTGAGTGTCGTGACCAGAAAGACCGCGCCGAGGAGCGCCAAGAGCCCCGCATCTCCGGCAGCGATCGCAAGGGTCACCGCCAGCGTCAGCAGGAGCGCTGCGCGGCCGCGCAGGAGCCAGAGCCCACGCACGCTCTCCGCCGCCGGAACCGCACGCTCGGCCCGACGCGCCAGGCGCGGGCCATAGCAGGCAGCAAAGGCCGCCTCGAAGGCCCGGGTCTCGGCAACGGCGAAGAGGCCCTCCCCGATCATCAGGC
>JBCCLX010000021.1:0-19583 GCA_039026635.1 Pseudomonadota bacterium | reverse complement strand
CGCTACGACCGGGAGAGCGTCGACACCCAGTCCACCACGCTCTCGAGCACGGAGGATCCCGCTCTCGCCGCCCTCCTGCCCCCTGCCAATGAGATCGAACTCAGCGCGACCTTCGACGCCTTTCTGCCCAAGCTCGGCCTCGTCTACGACGTCACCGGGGACATGAGCCTTGGCGTTACAGTGCAGCGGGGCTATCGCGCGGGCGGCGCCTCGCTCAACCGTTTCCGCGGCGAGGTCAGCGAGTTCGATCCCGAGTTCACCTGGAATTACGAGGTCTCGCTGCGCTCGCAGTGGTTCGACGAGCGGCTGACGGTCAACGCCAATGCCTTCTACACCGACTGGAAGGACCAGCAGGTCACCGACGTTCTCTCCGATGAGCTGCTTGATGCCGCGATCATCAATGCCGGTCGCAGCCGTGTCTTCGGCGGCGAACTCGAAGTGCGCGGCCAGCCGATGCCCGGGCTAGAGCTCTTCGGCGCCATCGGCTACGCCGACACCAAGTTCACCGACTTCGTCTCGACGCAGGGCGATTTCACGGGCAACGAGTTTCCCTTCGCCTCCAAGATCACCATCGCCTTCGGGGGCGAATACGTCTTCGAGAACGGCGTCTTTATCGCAGCCGACGCGAATTATCAGGACGATGCCTTCGGTGATCTCGCGAACACGCCAGAGCTCGTGATCGACAGCCGGTTTCTGGTCAATGCCCGGGTGGGCTATGAGGCGGAGAATTGGGGCGTCTTTGCCTATGCCACCAACCTCTTCGATGACGACTATCTGACCCGCGTTTTCCCGGGCGGGACGCGGGGCGTGGCCGGGGCGCCCCGCCAATTCGGCGTCATCGGGGAGGTCCGCTTCTAGGGGACTTCGGAACGCGCGGACCCCTCTCTGCGTTTCGATTGACCAGACTGTGCAGGCGACTGGCAAATCGGGGCTAAAGCCGGTAGCGTCATCGCCGTGAGTATTGAGTCTATTTTACGCTATGGCGAATGGTCGGGGCCGGGGTGGACCGCCGGTGTGCCCATTACTGTGTTCGAGAACGAAGGGGCCGACCGCAAGCTTGCTGACCGTGATCTGCAGTGGGATGGCATTGATCGCTATGACAATTTCGTCGCGAAGGCCCATGATATCAATGAGTTTCACGCACAAGATCAGTTGAGGCTGACGCTCCAAGAGCTTGAGTTAGTGGACAATGAGACGACAGTGCTCGACGGCGGACATCTTGCCTACAAAATGCCGCTCAAGTTCGGGATGTTCGATGATGAGCCGAGCCGCTTTGTCTCCTACAAGTTCTATCACTCAGAGCTGCCGTCTCGAAAGCCAGCGATCGTCAAGAAACTGCGGCGGGCCTTTGTGCTCTATTTCCTGCATGTGGCCTATTCCAATCTGCAGTTCGCCCTCGATTGTGTGCTCAACAGCGTCAGCGGTGGTCGCAACCTACTGCGCGGGGCGCTGCTCATGAGGGCTCAGTTGCTCGGCGCGCCCCATCTTTTCCTGAGCGAGGCCGCCACCTTGGAGCTTCTGGCGCGCGACCTGCGGGGGAGCCCGCGCGCCACTCTCGTCCCGCGCGACGAGACCGAGGCCTACCTGCGCGAGCATCTTGTGACCCCCAAGAAACCCTTCTTCGAGGTCGCGCATGGCGAGGCCTACATCCCGCTCCTCGCGCTCGACGCCTTGATCACGGCGCCGCGGGTGGCGCTCACGGAACTGGTGCCCACGCTGATTGCCGCCCGGGACGCGCGTGGTCGGCGCGCGGTCGCGCGCGAGGTGATGCGTCGCGCGCCCAATGGTGCCGACAGCGTCGCGTCGGCGGACAGCATTCTGAGGGCGCTCAGTAACGCTTAGGACCGCGGTCGCCTGTGCGGGCGCCGGTCGGGCGCTCGTGCCCCTCATCCCGCTGCAGGCTGCTTGGGAAAGTCGAAACCCTTGGAGCGGATCTTCTTGGTAAGCTCATCGGGGTCCATCTCGTCGAACTCCGCGCGCTGGCCCTCGGGTAGGGAGGCGATCGCGGCGGAGATGATGATCCGCATGGCCGGCGGTGAGAGCATCTCGGGCGCACTGCCGATCGCGCCCACCTCATAGAGCGCGAGCGCCATGCCCCGCTCGTCTTCCGAGAGCGGCTGGGTTGGGACAGCCTCCCCACCGGCACCGAGCACGCGCAGCGCCGCGATGATCTCGCCAGGCCGGCGCTGGAAGATCTCCTCTTCCGTCTCGAAATCGAGCGCCGTGGCAAGCTCCGCGAGCGTGACAGCGTTCAGCTGCCCGTCCGGCTCCCCGGGAAAACGATCCAGTTCTTTCAAGAGCCGTTGGATCTCTATGACCTCCTCGCGCGTCGCCCCCCAGGCGGCTTGCCCGGGCGCCGCGACTACTGGTGCCTGCGGGTCGCTCGGGGGCAGTGTGGGGGGCGCAGTCTCCCGCTCCATCCGCGCTTGGAAATTGAGCCGGAAACGGTCCGCCAAGGCGTCTATGGAGGACTCCAAGAGGCCGTAAAACACCTTGGTCCCCAGACCGATCAGCAGCGCATAAGCCGACCAGTAGACCTCGAAGGGGGCGAGTGTGCCTGAATTCTCTTGGTTCTGCGGGTTGGCGACCAGCAGATAGATCGCGATTGCGAGCCCGGCCCCAAGCGTGATCCGCACCGAACTGCCCTGAAACAGCCGGCGGTCATAAACCATGCCTCGCACGAGATCGTGGAAACGCTTCAACAAAAAGACGCAGGAGCCGAAAGCGCCCCAGGCGGCGACGCTGAGGATGGTGCAGGCTTCGGAGCTGAGAAGGCGCGTGAAGAAGGTTTCCGATGTGGCAGAGACCAGCATCGTGATGGCCAGAAAGAGGATGCTGACTGTGGCCAGGATCAGGGTTTTGCCCCTATCGCTGGCGCCCAAGGTGTCTCGGATCGACTGCCCCGACACCGCGCCTGTGAGCTGTCGCAGCGCGGAATGCAGCACGACCAGATCGGTGGTGACGAGGCCAGGCTTCTGACGGTGGCTCGCGATGGCGGCCAGCAGGGGGGAGACCAAACCGTCTTGCAGCCGCGCGCTGTCCTCAGGTGTCTCGCCGGTCAGGAGACCGTTTTCGCTGGCATAGAAGAGCAGGCGTTCAGCGTCATCGGCCAGTCGATTGCTTCTTTCAATCTCGTCCTCTGCCATGCCACGCGTCCTTAATGCACGATACCGATAATGTCCTGATTGAGGATTTTGATATAAAACACTCTCAGAACGTCAAAACTCTCAATTGAGACGTTGGTGCGAAGCGTCAGTCTGGCTCGACTCGCCGTCTAGCCACAGGTTTCATCGTCGATCGCATTCTGAAAAACTGTGCGAAACATCTCATTCAGAGCGGATCAGTTCCGAGGGTCAGGACCCGCATCAGAGACCATCCGTTGTGAGCGTGTGAGTGCAGGCCAGATTGCTGACCTTGCGATCCTGACCTCGGGAGCGGCCGGTCTTTATCCAAGAACAGTGCAAGGCCTCTGCGCGTTGCACTGCTGGCGCCCCGCGTCGATGAGGATCTGGGCCTCCTTCAGCGAGTAGAAGATCTCACCGCTAGAGCCTCGCCGGTGAACTTATCGACCACGCAGCGTATCCGGCTCTTCCACCCGTCGTGGGTGCGCGCCTTCCGGAGATCGCTCGCCATTGGTCTCGAACCGAGGACGCCTTCAATGGCGCACCGCTCGACCCGCTTCTCGTTCATTTCCAGCACGCTGGAGCGCCCTGACGTGACCATGGCCGTACCGGCCATCGGTTGTGACCAGTTCGATGATGTCGGTGGTCAGGCGCTCTTCATCATCGGCGCTGCGCGGTGCCCGACGCTGGGTGGACTGTGGCTGGCCGAGCATCCAGGTCAAGCGCGGCGTTCGGAGAGACGACGCGACGCAGGGACCTGCGCGATCTTATCTCGGCGGCGCGCGGGGCGGATCAGGTTCCCTTTAGAGCCCTCCGCCAGGATGCGCTTGTCGAGGGTCAGGTCGGAGACTGCTCGGCGCAAGCGCAGGTTCTCCTGCTCAAGATCCTTCAGCCGCTTCGCCTGGTCGAGCTTCAGGCCGCCGAATTCGCTACGCCAGCGGTTGTAGGTGACCTGACTTACCCCGATCGACCGGATCGCCTCAGCCAGCAGCAGGCCCTGAGCCATCATCACATCGACCTGCCAGAGCTTCGAGACGATGTCGTGCGGCCGGTGCTTTTCCTGGGCATCGATCCCCCTCATCGGCTCAACCAAAATTACAGGCGGATCCGTTCAGTGGCGGCAGGCAAAACAGGATCCGCGGATGGGGGCTGGCGAACTGGGCCTTTGTGTCTTGAGACGACGGTGTTGCGGCGGCGGTGCGGCGGCGGATGTCAGTGGCTGTCTTCACAGACGGTTGCTGGGCGTTTTGCACACTCGGGGGGGCGGTGTCGGGCTGGGGCAGGGCGATTGACACCCTGGGAGCGATGTCATCCTATCGGCGCCCCGCGTTGGGGGCGGGGTCTGTGGTGAGACGAAGGGGATTACGTGGATTTTGCGCGGACAGTCTGGGACGCGGCCGAGGGCAGGCGGCTGTGGCTGCTCATCTCCATGGTCGCGCAGATTGTCGGTCCGCTCCTCGTGCTGATCGTCATCGGCGATATCGTCCAGGCCGATAAGGCGCCGGATGCCAGTTTCCTCGATATCGTGCTGCTGATCCTCGGCGCGGTCTGCGTGGTTGGCGGCACGGCCGTCTCCTCCCGTCTCTCGAGTGCGACGGTGGAGGGGATGCTGCACGAGATGCGGGTGCGGATCTCCCGGGTGCTGCGGGAGATCGAGTACCAGAAGCTCGAGCAGATGGGGCCGACCACGGTCTACGACAGTCTCACGCGTAACTCCGCGGTGATCTCGGAAGCGGCCATGGTGGTGATGCCGGCGACGGCGGCGGCGGGCGCGCTGGTGGTCGCCGGGCTCTATACGCTCACGATCTCCACCATCGTGTTTCTGACAGTGGGGGCGATCCTCGGCACCAGTGCCTTCTTCTATCGCATGAGCCAGCGCAGCACCTATGCGCAGTTCGGCGAGGCGGCGCAGCGGGAGACGGCGTTTCTCGAACGCTTCGGCCATCTGCTCCATGGCTTCAAGGAGGTCAGCCTGCACCGCCCGCGCGGTAGTGACCTGGTCGAGGACGATATCGTCCCGGCGTCCGAAGCCGTGCGTGAGGCGCGAACCTATACGGCCGTGCTGCTGAGCCGGGGGATGTCGATCTCCTATGGCTTTTTCTACGTCATGATCCTGGCGCTCGCCTTCGTGCTGCCGCCCTACGTGGAAAACCACGACGTGATCGTGCATGCGCTCTACATCTCGTTCTTCCTGCTCTCGCTGGTGGAGATCATCCATAAGTCCATGCCGCTCATCGCCCGCGCCGATCATGCGCGCAGCGAGATCGCGCGGATCGAGGAGACGCTGGAGGAGGCCAAACGGGCGAGTGCGGGGGCGGCCGTCGCCCCCTCTTTCGAGGAGATCGCGCTCGATGCGGTGAGCTATGACTACCTCGACAGCAGTGGCAATCCGCTCTTCAGCATGGGGCCCGTCACCTTCACGCTGCGCAAGGGCGAGACGGTCTTCGTGGTGGGCGGCAACGGCTCAGGCAAGTCGACGCTGATCAAAGTCCTCTGCAGGCTCTATCGCCCGAGCACAGGCGTGATGCGCCTCGATGGTCGCCCGCTCGACGATGGGACGATCGACCGGTACCGCAGCCTCTTCTCGACGGTGCTGACGGATTTCCACCTTTTCGGTCGGCTCTACGGGTTGCGCGAGCGGAGCGCGGAGGAGGTGAACGCGCTGCTCGAGGATCTGGAGATCGGGCACAAGGTGCAGTTCGTCGATGGCGCGTTCACGACGACGGAGCTCTCGACCGGGCAGCGCAAGCGCCTGGCCTTCGCTGTGGCGCTGCTGGAGCGCCGGCCGATCTTGATCCTCGACGAACTCGCCGCCGATCAGGACCATGAGTTCCGCGAGCGTTTCTACCGCAGTATCCTGCCCGATCTGAAGGCAGAGGGGCGCACCTTGGTGGTCGTCAGCCATGACAAACGTTTCGACGACGTCGCGGACCGGATATTGACCTTACGTAGCGGCATTGTCGTCGATCAGCAGCACGAGCCCGGAGAGACAGCCTGATGTCCAGCGCCGCCGAGAAAAAGCCGCTGTTCACGCGCACCGAGCGGACCGTCGCCTGGGCCATCGGCCTGCTACTGGCCTTCGCTGTGGTCACCCTGATCCTCTACAAGGTGATCTTCGTGCAGATCCTGCCGGGGCAGGCGGGGGTGCGCTACAGCCTGCTCTTCGGCGGCACGCAGGTGGATGAGACCGTGCCTGAGGGTTTTGCCGTGAAGCTGCCCTGGGACCGGATCTACATCTACGAAGTGCGCGTGCGGCAGATGCCCTTCGCTTTCGACGCGCTCTCGGCCGAGGGCATGACGGTCCGGATCGAGGGGAACATTCTTTACCGGCCGATCTATGACAAACTCGGGCTCCTGCAGAAGAACGTCGGGCCAGAGTACGCTGAGCGCATCGTGGCCCCGGTGGCGCTGGCGGCGGTGCGTGAGTCCGTCGCCAAGTACAACAGCCAGGAACTCTATTCCGTCAGCTACACCAAGCTGAAGGAGGAGATCCTGGCGTTGATCGCGAACCATCCGGCCAGCTCGGTTGTGGATTTCGCCGATATCGCGATCCGGATCGTCGCCCTGCCGCCCGCGGTCTCCAAGGCCATCGAGCTCAAGCTCTCGCAGGAACAGCTGGCCGCCTCCTATGAGTTCAAGCTGATCGCCGAGAAGCAGGAGGCTGAACGCAAGCGCATCCAAGCCATCGGGATCCAGAACTTCTATGCCATCGTCAGCGAGAGCCTCACGGATACGGTGCTGACCTGGCGCGGGATCGAGGCGACGGTGGAGCTCTCGCAATCGCCGAACACCAAGGTTGTCGTCGTCGGCGGGGATCGCGATCAGATGCCGCTCATCCTGGGCAGCGATGTGACGCGGGCGCCGGATGTGGCGCAGAGTGTGCCAGCGCTCGACCCCTCCACCGCGCCGTCGCTGCCGGAGAACCTGGAGCAGCCTGTCCTCTTCCCCGAGCTGGAAGACGCGGTGACGAGCCGGGGGGTCACCCGCAGCGGCACGCTCGCCGCCGTTCCGAGCAAGCAACCGCCTGAGGCTGGCACCGTCGATCCCGGGCCCGGCATTCCCGGGGGCACGCCCGCTGAAGATCCCTCGAACACGGGTCCTGCGCCTGGTACCGGGTCCGGCCCCGCTCCTTCTGCCCCTGCGGCGAGGCCCGCACCGACACCGGAGGCCGCCCAATGACGCCCTACATCATCGCTCTGATCTATGTGCTGGCCTCGCTCGGCACGGCTTGGCTCGCGCGCAACACGCTGGCTGGTGGACTATTCACCTTCGTGCTCGCGCTCCTCTTCACGCCGCTTCTGGTGTTTCCCGCCGTCCTGATCTTCGCCCGGCGGAGCAGCTGAGCCCCTACGGCTCGGCTGAGCTCCCGCTCACGGCAAACTCCGCCAACGCTGTCTCGCGCAGCGGGTGGTGACCGCTCGCCCGCTCGAAATCCGCCCCATTGCCGTTGCCAATGGCGCAGCAGGCAAGGTCGAGATCGGTGGCGACGAGATAGAGCGCTTCGACGGCGACGCCCGCGTGCAGCATGGCCAGGCGATAGGACATCGCCCCGTATTTGTGGGCGAGCCGAGAGATGCGGAGCGAGACGACGATCACGGCATCCGGGCGCTCCTCGTCGATGTAGAGGCGCATCGCCGCGTCCTCCATGATCCCCTCGATCGCCGCGCCGTCCGAGAGCGGCAGCAGCCGGTGTGCCGCGCCGTCATAGCGCCAGAGCCCGCGGGCCAGCCCGTCGACCCGCCAGGCCGCGACGTTGAAATCCGTCTCGCAGAGCCCGCCGCCGCCGGGGATGTTGCGCGCCATGGTGCCCTTCGGGAAAATCTCGGCGCGGTCGTGCCGATAGCGTGCGACGCCCCCGAGGAGCCCGCCAAGCTCGGTCAGCGTGAGGGCGCGCGGGCCCGGGCGGCGGCGTGAGACGCGGCGCGCAATGATCTCGTCGAGGGGCGCCGAACGCCGATCCTGCGGCCCATCGGGTAAGGCGACGGCGCCGATGCCGGCCTCATCCGCACGACGGGCGAGCGGGGGGGCCTTCGGTCGCTCAACCATTGCCTCGCCAGCGCGGTTCAAAAGGAGTGGCATGCGCGTCTCGCGGTGAAAGGCGAGGGCGAGCGGGTTCCAGGCCGCGCCATCCGGCCCCTCTGCATCGAGCGGACGCAGGAAGCCCGCGACGGCGAGGACATCGCGCAGGCCCGTAGGCAACCGGCCCGCGGCCTCGCCCCCCTCCTCAAGCAGCGCCGGCAGCAGGTCCAGCCCCTCGGGATTGATCACAAGCTCCGCCTCCAGCACCGGATCGGCAAGCGCAACGCTAGCGCGGCGGCGCTGCATCACGATCCGCGGCGACAGGGCGAGGGGCACGCTCGATTGCAGGATCGCCATGGCGTCTGCCGGCGCGCGCACCGGCATGTAGCGCCCTGAGAGTGGCAGGATCTCGATCAGCCGGCGCGTCGGCGTGCCCCACCACCAGACGAGCAGGCGCCGCATCGTCAGATCGCCAAGGAGCCGCGTCGCGCCCATCGGATCGGTGCCCGTGAGTGCGGACCATTCGGCAAAGCGCGTGCCCCCCGCCTGCATCCGCTGCAGCCAGTCCTGCGCTGCCGCGCTCGACACGGCCACGGCACAGGAGCGTTCCGCAGGGAGGTGGAAACTCGCGCGTCCCTCCGCGATCTCTACGCTCAGCACGTCGTCGTCGAGCGCGAGGCAGAGCGAGGCCTCCGCCTGACCGGCCGCTGTGGGCAGTCGCGTGACGACGCCCGACGCGCCCCCTGTATCCCCGGACCCCGTATCCCCGGACCCCGTCATGGTCAGAGCACGAAGTTGATGGGGTTGAGGTCGGCCTCGCCGTTCGGACGGTCCAGCCAGCCCATGGCGACGGGCACGTCATTGAGCCGCCCGTTCCCGCGACGCGACCAGAAATGGCGCAGCCCCGGCACGATCACCTTCACGCAGGAGAGCGGCATCTGCGAGCGTGCATAGTCAAGGACCATCATCTCAAGCCCGAGCGCCTCGAACCGGTCCCGCGCCTCGCCGACGGCAGCGGCGATCCCGCGTGCGGCCGGGCGCTCCATGCTGCGAACATCGCGGGTCACGCCAGCGTCGGGGCGGAGATAGGGTTGACGGTCCAGCGTCTCCTCCTTCAACCAGCGCCGCAGGTGATGCTCGAGCGTCGTCGGATCGTCCGCGCTCGAGCCGCTCGTGTCGAGCAGCATGATCTGGTTCAGCTCCGTGAGCGCCCGTTCGGCCGCGATCCCTGGATCGAAATGCGCGCCAAAGCCCATCAGGATGCCGTCGCCGCGCTCCTTGTTGGCGGTCACGGCGATCACGACGGGGATGCCCACATCGCTTGTGACATCGAGCATATGAAGCACGCGTCCGCGCCGCTCATAGGCCGCCTGCATCCGGTCGGTGAAGGCGTCATTGATGCCGTCGAAGGAGATCCCGGGGCGCGTCAGCCGATTGTACCACCAGAGCGCGACGGCATCGCGCTCCACCAGCTCCAGCACGCCCTGCAGCGTCGCTTCGGCGACCGTGGCACCCGCCGCGCAGCCGTTGCTGTCGCCATGGCAGAAGGCGTGATCCTCGGGCACCTCGCGGGCGCGATACTCGTAGAAGGCATGGCGCGTGGGGATCCAGCGCGTCTCCTCCTTGGTCAGTGACCATACCGGCGTCCATTCCACCCGCGCGTCCTCGCGAAAGCGCTCAGGGATGAAATGGACATTGGCGTTTTGGCGGTTGAGCGTCGCGCGCGCGTCGTATTGCGCATCGCTGAAGCCCAGCAGCGCGTCGGGGTGGATCCCGGCATCCCCGAGGTCCGAGAGCCGGGCGATCTGGCGCGGTTCGCTGCCGGTGAAGGCGCAGGAGTAGCGCTCGAGCGCCTCGGCCAGGCAACTGATCCGTGACTGGGCCGCTGTGATCCCCTTGCCGCTCGCCGCCCCTGGCTTGCCGGCGCGGCGGTTCTCCATGTGGTCGATGCCCGTGGGCGTGGCCTGCAGCGCGTTGGTGACGTAGAGGCCCTCCTCGCCGCCCTCCGCCAGCACGATCTCGGTCACGATCCCCGTCAGATTGGAGACGATGGGTTCGAGCTTGGACAGCGCCTCCTCCTGAGAGAGCGTCCGCCAGCCGCCGATCTCGCTGTCGACAACTTCGCCCTTGTCGAGCGTGATGGGCGCGGCGCCGGCCGAGGGCTCCCGCGCCTCCCGGTCGCCACAGTCCGGACAGTCTGGGAAGCGCCAGTGCCGATGCTCCGTGCGCACGCCGGTATCTGCATCGATGGCCAGGAGCGCGGTCTCCAGGCCCGAAGGCTCCCCAAGGGCCAGGCGCGTGAGCGTCAGCGCTGCCATCGACCGGGCCAGATCCAGCGTCGCCTGCATCCAGGCGCGGGCCGGGCGCAGTGTGCGCGCGGCATCTTTCACGAGCCCGTCATTGGGTCGGTTCTCCGCCATGCGTCGGACGAGACAGGTCGCACAGCCCGCCGTGTCGCTGATCAGGGGGCCAATCAGCACGCGCCGACCCCCAGGCTTGAAGGGGATCCAGGGTCGGCCCTTCCAGGCCTTGGCAAAGCGCTGGAGGGCGGGATCGAGGTAGTCGTCGACCAAGACGACGGTGAGCTTTGCCGCTTCCGGTGCTGCCGTGCCAAGCCCCGTGCCCGCGATAGCACCCAGCAGCGCCGAGGCCCCATTGGCATTCGCGGCCTCCCCTCGGCCGAGCGGCAGGACCGCGACCGTGAACTCGGCGAGCGCGGCTTCCGTCTCCTCCGGCGCACGCCCCGCAGCGCTCCAGAAGGCTTGCCGGCTCATCGGCGCATGGGGCCGCACGGCCACGATCTGCCCATCCTCAAAGAGCCTGTGCAGCACGCCATCCACATTCGTGCCGTTCATACGCTGCCGGATCTCCGCCGTCGTATGCTCTCCGGTCAAAAGCGGCAGCAGATGGCGATAGATCTCCCCCCGCAGGCGCAGACTGCGCTCTTCCGAGAACAGGAGAAACCGGTCGTCCCCCTCCTCGTGCACAGTGAAGTGCGGCGCGACGGCGAGATGCAGATCCGTGGCGGGTGCGGGCATGACGAGCTCCTGCTCGGGCGGCTTCGGCGAGGGCGAGACCAGCGTCCAACGGGACGCGAAGGCCTTATGCGATGGCGTGCTCAGAGGCGACAGTCATGGAGGCGCTCCTAATTCCCTCTGTCAATCCGCTTCCTGCCGCTCGCCTATGCGCTGAGCACACATCGCCCTTAGGTTGAGTCTCGTATGCGCAAAGTAACGCGTACCGTGCAGCGCAGCAGAATTAGGTTGATTTTTCTCAACCGTCATCCGTCTTCCCAAAAGCGCATGCTGTACGAATTATCACTTTACCCGGCGTCTCTGCCGTGTACCTTGTCTCGACGGACGTATTTCGGCCGATAACGAAACAGGAGGGTGAGCTATGGCGGCAGCAGCCGAGGAGTCGGTCGAACTGATGGATGCGGCGCCCGATGTGGAGAGCATCATTCGCACCCATTCCTACTATGCGGCCGGCTCGGGCCTGATCGCCATCCCGGCTGTCGATATGCTGGCGGCCACGACCATTCAGCTCCGCATGATCGCCAAGCTCTGCGAAGCCCATGGCGTCGCCTTCTCGGATCAGGCCGTGAAATCGACGCTGGCGGCGATCGTGACGGGCGGTCTGCCGCGTCTGACTGTCGGCTATCCGCTGATGTCGGCTGCGAAGTCCGTCCCCGTGGTCGGGACGCTGCTTGGCGTGGCGACCCTTCCAGCCCTCAACGGCGCAGTCACCTATGCGCTCGGCAAAGCCTTCGACTGGCACTTCGGCCGCGGCGGCACGCTGCTCGACGTCGACACCAAGGAGATGGCCGAGAAGGTGGGCGAGGAGATCCAGGCGGGCAAAGCCGCCGTGTCCAAGGCCGTGAGCGGCTCGAAAGCCACCGCCAAAGCGGGCGCTTGACGGGCCTCTAACCTGTCCGCTGGAGCGAAGGCGCCAGCGGTTTCATCATCTTATCGTGAATAGCGCGCAAGGGCGCATCCCCCAGGAGGAGCGAGAGTATGAAGCCACGTGATTTGATCGAGGGCGGCTACGAGGACTTGAGGGAACGCGCCGACGCGGTGTCCTTCGCGGTCGACCACGCGCCCGTTCGTACGGATAGCCGTCGTAGCGAGGCGCTCGGCGCTGAGTCGCTCGACGCCGAGGCGACGACGGCGATGGGCTGCAAGGTCTGCGCCTGCCTGCCATGCCTCACCTCGCCGACCGAGACGGCAAGCGCCGAGGATCTCGATCCGCGTGTGACGACGGCCGGCAAATGTGCGGTCTGCTTGCCCTGTTGTACGGCCTGCGTCTCCCCGCCCTCGGCGGAGGTGTTGGACGCCGACGTGACGACCGCCGCTGGCTGCAAGGTCTGCGCCTGCCTGCCGTGTCTGACCTCGCCGGTCGAGACTGCCGGTGCCGAGGCGCTTGATGACGGCCTGTCGTCTGCCGTTCCTTGCACCGTGCCCTGCAACCCGTGCTTCTCGCCTGCTGCACAGGCCGCCGAGAAGCTCGACCCGTCGGTGACGACTGCCGGTAACTGTGGCGTCTGCATCGGCTGCCTGCCCTGCCTCGCCTCGCCGACCGAGGCGACCGGTGCCGAAGACCTCGACCCGCGCGTGACGACGGCTGGCAACTGCAGCTTCTGCGTTATCTGCTGCCTGGTCTGCGAGGCCCCCGCTGCTGAAGAGGCCGGTGCCGAGGTGCTCGATGCCGAGGCGACGACCGCGGCTGGCTGCAAGGTCTGCGCCTGCCTGCCCTGCCTGACCTCGCCGGTCGAAACCGCCGGTGCGGAGGCCCTCGATGACAGCCTGACGACGGCCGTCACCTGCACGCCCTGCGTCGTGCCTTGCGCACCGCCCCCCTGCAAGCTGTGCTTCTCGCCCGAGGCTCAGGCTGCCGAGGAGCTGGATCAGCCGGTGACCACGGCGGGCAACTGCGGGGTCTGCATTGGCTGCCTGCCCTGCCTCGCGTCGCCCACCGAGGCGACGGGTGAGGTGACTGGCGAGGTGACTGGGGCCGAGGACCTCGATCCGCGCGTCACCATCGCGGGCAACTGCAGCTTCTGCGTGGTCTGCTGCTTGGTCTGCGTGGCACCGACTGCTGAGGCTTCTGCAGAGGCCGGCGCCGAAGCGCTGGACCAGCCGGTCACGACGGCGGGCAACTGCGGGATCTGCATCGGCTGCCTGCCCTGCTTGGCCTCGCCGACCGAGGCTGCTGAGCCGATGACCGGCGCTGAGGATCTGGACCCGCGCGTGGCCACAGCCGGCAACTGCGGCATGTGCCTCATCTGTTGCGTCGCGTCTCCGGAGACGGCCGGTGCCGAGGCGCTGGATGCCGATGTCACGACCGCTGCCGGCTGCAAGGTCTGCGCCTGCCTGCCCTGTCTGACCTCGCCGGTCGAGACGACCGGTGCCGAGACGCTCGATCAGCCGGTGACGACGGCGGGCAATTGCGGGATCTGCATCGGCTGCGTGCCCTGCTTCGCCGCACCGACCGCGAAGGCCGAGGACAAGGATGGCGGGGCGAAAGCCGCGTGATCGCACCCTCCTTGCTGGCCAGCGTCTCCCGGCGCCGGCCAGCCTGAAGACCGCGGGGCGCTCCATCGAGCGCCCCGTTTCCTTTTCCGGCCCAGGCCATGCAGCCGGGCCCAACGACACGTGACCAGGACGAGGCGACGCGATGACCCCGGCGGACCTGACATTCGAGGCCTACAGGCCGGAGATGGCCCCGAAGGTCGTCGCGATGCTGCAGGCTCTCGGCAGCGCCGATCAGCCCTGGGGCCAGTTCTACGAAGATCGCTTGCAGACGGGCTTCGCCTCGGAAGAGGCCGTGGTTGTCGCCGAGGCGAAGGGCGTCGCTTGCGGCATCGGGCTCATCCTGGCGCGTCCGATATGCAGCCCGGGCGGGCGCTTCGGTCTCGCCCTGGCCGCTCCACTCACCGACGCCGCGGAGGCGCCGCCTGTCGATGGGAGCAGCCCAGGGTCTTCGACAGCGCCTTCGACGGGGCCCTCGACCGAGCCTGCGATGGGCCCCTCGATGCTGGAGCGCGCGCTCTGGGACACGCTGGCCGAGCGTGGCCGAGAGCTAGGCTTCGATGGGCTCCATGCGAGCGTGCCGGACGCCTTCCCCGCCTATGGTAGCTATGTCGAAGCCCTGGGCTTTGCCCGCCATGACACCCTCGATTGCATGGCGCTGCCGACCGATGCGCCCGCACGCCCCGCGCCCCCGGGCCTCGTGGCCGGTCGCTATCTCAGCGCTGGGGAGGAGGATGACGAGGCCGTCGCCGCCCTGTGCAACACCGCTCTGCGCAACGAGCGCCATGTGCCCCCCACCGATGCAGAGGGTCTCCGCCGCTTGATGGCCATGCCGGGCGCACGCTGGTTCGTGGCACGCGAGGTCGAGACGGGCCGGATCGCGGCGGCGGCCGAGACCAATCCGTCGGAGCGGGCCTTCCACATGGTCGCCGTGCGCCGACGCTTCTGGGGCACCGGGCTCGCCGAACATCTGCTCACGGTCTGCATGGCGGATCTGAAAGAGGCTGGGGTCGATGTGGCCGATACGCTGGTGCGTCCCGAGAACGCCGCATCGATCGCGCTCCAGATCCGCATGGGTGGGCGCAAGACCGGGCAGCGCATGATCCTCTACCGCCGCACCCTCTGAGACAGGCACCGGCTTGACGGGCGCAGAACCGTTCCGGCCCTTGTCGAGCTGCGGTTCCGGCATCCGGGGACGGCTGCGCGCTACGATGGGTCGGCCGTTGGCGACCCGGCGTTCTCGGACGCAGGACCCGTGTCTGGAGCTGCGCCTGAACCTCCGCGGCCCAGCTTCTCCCGCACCCATTCGAGGCAGACGAAGAGGAGCGGGACGACGAAGATGCCGATGACGGCGGCTGCGACCATACCCCCCAGCACTGGCGTGCCGACAGAACGCATCGCACCCGCGCCCGGGCCAGTGGCGATCGCCAAGGGGGCGAGCCCCGCGATAAACGCCACCGAGGTCATCATCACGGGGCGAAAGCGCAGCCGCGCGCCCGCCGCCGTCGCCTCTGCCAGCCCCATGCCCTCCGCCCGCCGTGCGAGCGCGAAACTCACGATCAGGATCGCGTTCTTTGCCGCCAAGGCGATCAGCACCACCACGCCGATCTGCGTGTAGATGTCGACGGGCATGCCGACGTAGAGGATCGTTCCCAGCGCCCCGGCCACGGCAACCGGCACCGAGAGCAGGATGGCGAAGGGGATGCCCCAGCTCTCGTAGAGCGAGACCAGGAACAGATAGGCGACGGCCAGCGCGAGGCCGATGAAGAGGGTCGTTTTGCCCGCCTCCTCGGTCTCCTCCAGCGCCTGGCCCGTCCATTCGAAGCCGAAGCCATCGGGCATGCTCTTGGCCGAGACCCGCTCCATCGCCTCGATCACGCTGCCAGTGCCGGCGCCCTGGGCGGCATTGACCGTCAGGATCGTGGCGCGCTCGTTGTCGTAACGTTTGATCGCCCGCGGGCCGGTTTCGACGCTGAGGGTCGCAAAGCTGTCGATGGGCACAAGCTCGCCCGTGTCGGCGCGGACCTGAAGCGCCAGGACATCCGAGGGTTCTGCGCGGTCCGCCCCCTCGGCCTGGACCATCACGGACCAGGTGCGCCCATAGAGGTCGAAGTCGTTGACGTAGATGCCACCGAGCATCCCCTGGAGCGTCACGAAGGCGTCTGGCAGCGAGACCCCGAGCCGTGCGGCGCGGACGCGATCAACCTCGAGCGAGAGGCGCGGTGCGTCGCTGCCCCCGCCCCCGAAGACGCCGGCGATGGCGGGTTCGGCCTGGGCGGCCTGGGCGATGCCGAGGGCCGCGGCCTGTAGTTCGGCGAGGCTCTGGCCCCGCTGCGCTTCGAGCACATAGTCGAGCCCGCCGACGCGGCCGAGCCCCGAGACCGTGGGCGGGTTAGCGGCGATGAAGCTGGCGCCTGGGATCGCGGCAAGCTCTCCGTTCAGCCGGCTTGCGGTGGCGAAGGAGGAGAGCGTCGGGTCGGTCCGCGCCTCCGGGTCCTTAAGCTTGACGAAGAAAACGCCGGCGCTGGGGCTGCTGCCGCCGGCCAGATAGTCGACGCCCAGCACCGTCATCGCCGCGTCGATGGCCGGATCCGCGGCAAGCACCGCCTCGGCCTGGCGCGAGACGGCATCTGTGCGTTCGAGCGATGCGCCGGCGGGCAGTGACATGATCACGAAGAGAAAGCCCTTGTCCTCGGCCGGCAGGAACCCTTTCGGGGCGGTCTGGAACAGCTGGTAGGACCCCCAGCCCGCCGCCAATGCCAGCGCGAGGCCGAGGGGGGCCAACCAGACCAGCCGCCGGACCACACCGCCGTAAACGACCCCCACACCTTCGACGGCCGCGCTGGTCGCGCGCAGGAGCAGCGGCGGGCGGCCAGGGCGCAGGAGGGCTGCCGCGAGTGCGGGCGAGAGCGTCAGCGCATTGAGCGCCGAGATCAGCACGGCCCCCGCGACGACGGCGGCGAACTGCTGGAAGAGCACGCCCGAGGAGCCTGGCAGGAACGCCACGGGCACGAGCACCGCGAGCAGCACCGTCGTGATCCCGATGATCGACGGCGTGATCTCGTGCATCGCCTGACGCGCGGCCGCCTCCGGCCCAAGATCCGGGTTCTCCTCGAGCACGCGCTCGACGTTCTCGACCACCAGGATCGCATCATCGACCACGATGCCGATGGCCAGGATCAGGGCGAGGAGCGTGATGGCATTGCCCGAGAAGCCAAGGGCATAGACGATCGCGACCGCCCCGATCACCGAGACGGGCACGGCGATGAGCGGGATCAGCGTGGCTCGCAGCCCGCCAAGGAAGACCAGCACGACGCCCGCCACGAGCGCAAAGGCCACGAGCAGCGTGGTCAGCACCGTGTCGATCATCCGGTCGACGAAATCGGCGGTGTTGAGCACCAGCCGCAGTTCCGTGCCCTCAGGCAGGCTGGGGCGCAGCGCCTCGATCTCCGCCATCACTGCCTTGGCCACATTGACCGCATTGGCCCCGGGCGCGCGATTGATGCCAACGCCGGCCGCAGGTTCGCCGGCAAAGCGCACGACACTCGCCTCCGATGCAGCGCCAAGCTCGATGCGGGCCACGTCGCCGAGGCGGATCAGACCGTCGGAGGGGCCTGCGCGGAGCACGATGTCCCCAAAAGCGTCCGGGCTCGCAAGGCGCGCGGGCGTGGCGATCCGCATCTCCACCTGTTGGCCCCTGGGCACTGGCGGCACGCCGATGCCGCCGGCCGCCGCCTGCAGGTTCTGCGTTTCGATCGCCGCGACCACATCGCTCATCGTCAGCGAAAGCTGGTCGAGCCGCGCGGGATCGAGCCAGATACGCATCGCATAGTCGCGCTCGCCAAAGACCGTCGCCGAGCCCACGCCCTGGATGCGCGCCAACCGGTCGAGCACGTTGAGCTTCAGGTAGTTGGAGAGAAAGAGCTCATCCTGACTACCGTCCGTCGAGACCAGCGCGAAGGCCATGAGCAGATCGCCCGAGGCCTTGGTCACCGTCACCCCGCCGCGGCGCACATCGGCTGGCAGGCGGGGGATGACCGTGGAGATCTGATCCTGCACCGAGAGGGCCGCAAGCTCGATATCCGCGCCGATCTCGAAGGCCGCGGTCAGCGCGTAGCTGCCGTCGGCATTCGAGCTTGACTGCATGTACTTCATCCCCGGCACGCCGTTGAGCGCGTTCTCGAGCGGCTGAGCGACTGTCTGCTCGACCGTCTCCGCCGTCGCGCCGGGATAGCTGGCATAGACCTGGACCGTGGGCGGCGCGATGGCGGGATACTGCGCCACCGGGATCGAGGAGACAGAGAGTGCGCCGAGGATGACGATTAGGAGCGAGAGGACGACGGCGAGGCGCGGGCGCGCGATGAAGATGTCTGACAGCACGGGCTCAGCCGCCCGTCGAGGGTTCGGGGCTTGCGTCCACGCTCATCCCGACCCGGACCTTGAGCTGTCCCTGCGTGATCACGTGATCGCCCTCGGAGAGCCCTTTGCTGACAGCGACGAGGCCCTTGGCGCGGGCGCCTGTCGTCACATCCACCCGCGCGACCTTGCCATCGGCATCGACCGTCAGGACATGAGCGCCCTTGGCGTCGAGCAGCAGGGCGGACTGCGGGATCGCGAGCGGCTTCGCAGGGTCCTTCTCCCGTGCGATCACGCCGACCCGTTGACCATCGCGCAGCAGCAGATCCGGGTTCGGGATCTCGGCGAGCACCGAGATCGCATCGGTGAGCGGATCAGCCACCGCTTCCGCAAAGAGGATCTTGCCGGGATGGGGATAGGTCGAGCCATCCGCCAGGACGAGATCGATCTCCAGCTCCTTGATCTTGCTGCCATAACGTTGACGCGCTGCCAGCAGCTGGCGTTGGCGGACCTGAAAGCGCACGCGAACGGGATCGAGCGCGACGAGCGTGGCCACAGGCTCATAGCCCGGGCCCACCAGGGCACCGAGCGGTTGGGTCCAGGGCCCGAGCATGCCGGCGAAGGGCGCCGTCAGCGTCGCATCAGCCAGATCCAACTGCGCGAGCTGGAGTGCTGCCTGTCGCATCTCAACCTGTGCCTCAGCCTGGGCGAGCGTGCTCCTGTCATCGTCGAGCTTCGCGCGCGCGACGGTGTTGGTCTTCGCGAGCTCCTCCTCGCGCGCCACGATCTCCTTCTCATCGTCGGCGGCGGCCTGCGCGGCATCCAGGTTGGCCTGCGCCTCCTTCACCCGCGCTTCGTAGCGGGCGGTATCGAGCGTGACGATCGGATCTCCCTTGGCGACCGTCGTGCCCTCCTGCGCGACGCGGCTCAGGATCGTGCCGTTGACGCGTGGCACGAGCGGCAGCTTGTCGGTCGCGACCACGACGCCGGTGAAGCGGTCCTCGGGTTCTAGCACGGCGGGCGCTGCAGTCGCGAAGAGAACATGAGGCTTCGGCGCCGATTTGTCCTGAGCACTGGCTGTTGGCACAACCAAAAACGCGCCTGTGAGAAATATCAACACGCGCGACGTGCATAATCCCGACAATACTGCGGACACGGGACCTCTCCATTTTTTGCTGTAATCGCAGAATAACCTCGCGGCGCTACGCTACAAGCAGAGAATGAATGTGTCATTCACAGACAGTGCGGCAGTGCCATCTAGCGGCCTGGCGCGGCTCCGTCCTTGCTGGGTTTGACTCTAGGATCTGTCCGGCCGTCCGCGCAGCTCTGATCGGAGGTGGTTCTAGCCTGCGTTCAGATAGGCGTAGGCGGCGAGGGTATGCGTGCGCAGGATGTGCAGGAAATCCTCGATGTCGACGTGCTCGTCATAGGACCCCATGCCCGCCGGGAAGGGACCGTAGACATAGGCGGGGATCCCCTCATAGCGCCACAGCCGGGCATCCGTGCCGCCGATGGAGACGATGGGCGTCGGCCGCGGGCGACCGAGGCTCTCCACCGT
>JBCCLX010000020.1:0-21122 GCA_039026635.1 Pseudomonadota bacterium | reverse complement strand
CGGCCCCTGCCGCACAGGATGCGCCATTAGCCCTGATCACTGACCCTGATCGCTGATCCAGATCTCGACGCGTTCGTTGAGGACCCGCCCGGCTGTGCCTTCGGCGCAGGAGATCGGGGTCAGTGATCTGGGTCAGTGATCAGGGCTGATGGCGCATCCGGTGCGGCAGGGGCGAAGCGGGGCCGGCTCTGGCGATCAGGTGAGCAAAAGGCGCGACATCTCCTCGGAGGCGCTGCGCAGACGGTCCAGATGCTCCCTCGCCTGAAGCAGGCTCATGCGCACGGCTGGCGCGTGAAAGGAGAGCGTCGAGACCAGGCGGTCCTGATCATCGAGGATCGGGACGGCGAGCGCGACCATGCCCTCCATGAACTCTTCATCGTCGGTCCCGAACCCGCGCTCGCGCGTCTTCGCGATCTCTCGGCGCAGGACCTCGATATCGGTGATCGTCCGCGCCGTTTGCTGCGTGAGGGAGGCCGCGCGCAGATAGCGTTCGAGATGGGCCACGTTGAGGGAGGAGAGGTACATCTTCCCGCTTGCCGTGCAGTAGAATGGGACCTTCGTCCCGATCGGCAGCTGGATACGCAGCGGCCATTCGGTCTCCACCCGGTCGAGATAGACCATCGCCTCGCGATCGGGCACGGCGAGGTTGCAGGTCTCCCCGATCTCAGCGGCCAGCCGGCCGAGCACCGCCAGCCGTGCCGTGCGGATCCGCAGCGACGAGAGGACGTTAGATGACATCCGGCGCAGCCGTTGACCGGCCGTGTAGGCGCGACCATCGAGCTCTCGGATCAGAAAGCCCTCCGCCTCGAGCGTGGCGAAGAGCCTATGGATCGTCGGCTTCGGCAGGCCGATGGCGGCGTTCACGTCAGTGGGTGTTACGGGAACGCCGCTCCTCACCGTCTCCTCGAGGATCAGGAGCATGCGCAGATTGGTCGGGATCGCGCTTGGTTCTTTCGCCTCCTCCGACCGATCCACGCTGTCCCCCCTCACCGCTCGGGCAGCAGCACCGAGGTCAGCTCCGGCACCAGGGCCACCACGATCCAAACCGTCAACAGCGCCGCCAGATAGGCAATCGTGTAGCGCAGCAGCCGGAAGTAGGGAACGCCGGTCACACCGCTCGCGACATAGAGGTTGAGCCCGTAAGGCGGCGTGATGAAGCCGATCGAGGCGCCGACGAGGAAGATCACGGCGAAATGGATCGGATCGACGCCGACGGAGGCCGCGATGGGCGCCAGGATCGGTGCGAGGATGATCGTGACCGGCAGGCTCTCCAGGATCATGCCCGAGACGAAGACGATGGCCATCGCGGTAAACAGCACCGCGTGATAGCCGCCCATCGAGGTCACGAAGCCACCGATCACCTCCTGCGCGCCCAAGAGCGACAGGATCTGCTGCATCACCACGGAGATCGCGATCAGCGGTGCCAGGATCCCGGTGATCTGGGCCGAGCGCATGGTGATGGAGGGCAGATCAGTGACCTTGAAACCCTCGACTACCAGCATCTCGCCATAGCTCTTCTGCGTATGCGGCCTGTCGTGCGCCGGTCTGCCCATCAGCGCGAATATCGGCAGCGAGACAAGTCCCACGATAATGCAGAAGCCCACGGTCACGCCAGCAGCCTCAGTCGGCGAGAACTTGCCGGTGTAGATCCCCCAGAGCACGAGGCCGATGGCGAAGAAGCCGAGCCAGGCGCCGAGGGAGGTCTTGGCGATGCGGCCGAAATCGAGCGGGATCAGATGCCCCCATTTGTTGAGCATGCAGAGGATCCAGCAGGCCAGCATCATGCCGCCGACCATCATGGTGCCCGGGATGATGCCTGCCACGAACAGGTCCGAGATCGGCAGGTTCATCAGGAACCCGTAGACGATGAAGATGATCGAGGGTGGAATGATGATCCCGACCGTACCGCCTGCCGCCGCGGTGGCGGCCGAGAAACGCTCGTCATAGCCGCCCTTCACCATCTCCGGATGCAGCATCGAGCCGATGGTGGCGGTGGTGGCCGAGTTGGAGCCCGAGATCGCGGCGAAGAGCCCGCAGGCGCCGAGGGACGCCATGGCGAGCCCCCCTCGGAGCCATCCTAAACAAGCATAGGCAAAGTCCGATAATCGCCGCGCGATCCCGGATTTGTTGATCAAGTCACCCGTCAGGATGAAAAGCGGCATGGCGAGCAGCGCAAAGCCGTCGGTGAAGACGTCCGAGAGCGCCGCGCCGATATTGTCGAGCGTCATGCCCAGCACGAAGCTGCAGCCGACCACCCAATAGGCGATCACCAGGAAGACCGGCACACCCAGCATGAAGAGCATGGTGACGCCGAGCGAGATGAGCGTGACCCAAGTTCCGTCAGTCATTGTCCTGCTCCCTCAATCCGCGCCGATGACGGCCGGCTTCAGGAGCGGGCGACCGTTTCGATAGTTGGCATAATCCTCCAGCAGGTTCTCGATCACCCGCGTCGCCATCATGGTGAAAGCCAGCGGTACGGAGACGAGGAACCACCACTGCAGCACGTTGTCCGTGCCGAGCAGGATCTGGAAGTTGGAGGCGGAATTGGCGGCCACCCGCGAGGAGGTGACGACGACGATCCAGCAGAAGGTGAGCCAGAGGACCGCATCCAGCGTCAGGCAGGCCAGTTGCCCCTTCGGTCCCATGTTCATTCGGAACTCGGCAAAGGCCAGATGCGTGCGCAGCCGGATGTTATAGGAGCAGCCGAACCAGGTCATGATCAGGAACAGGAACGGCGGCAGCGTCGTGGACCAGGGCGCCTGTTCGCTGAGCACGAAGCGGCGGAAGACCTCCACGAAGATCACGCCGGCGATCAGCAGATAGGTCCAGACCATCACGGTACGCTCGAGATGGCGGTCGATCAGCGGCACGGTCTTGTAGAGCGCCAGCAGCACGAGCGCGCCCACCAGCATCGCAACCAGCCCAACCGGCCAGGCCGCCGTTGAGCGCAGCGCCTGGCTCATCGCCCAAGCATCGTTTGAGAACAGCGCCGACACCACTGATGGGACATCAGTGAACAGGGTTTCCATGGGGTTCCTCCAGGCGAGCCGGTTTGCCCGGTCTCATTTTTGGAAAGCGACGGGCGCCGCCAGAGCGCCGCCCGCCAGATGCATTACCACATCGTTAAACCTGGATTAGGCCGAGCGCCACCAGCGACGCGGCTCCACGTTCTCCGGCAGCGTGTCGACCGGGATCTCGCGGGCAACCTTGTGGATGGCGTCATAGGTGTCGATGCCGCCCGACCACTGGTTCAGACGCTCGCGCCACTGGGCCCAAGGTTCCGGGTTGAACTCGGGGCTGCACATCTCCTCGGCCATCTTCTTCTGCTCGGCATCGAGGAAGGCCATGCGGACGTTGTCGCGGGCGAAGATGGTGTTGGGTAGCTGCGGGTCCGAGTAGCCGACGGTCTTGACGAGCGCGGCCTCGTTGGCGGCTTGGACGTGGACCTGGGTCAGGTAGGCCGATTCCATGATGGCGTCCTGCAGGTGGCCTTCCATCAAGTCGAAGACGCTTGCCGACATCGCCGTATGCTCGGTGCCGCAGAAGAACTCGAGGTCGACGCACTGGCTGACCACCGGGCTCATGTTAGCGTAGGCCACGGCGGAGGCCCAGGTCTCCGCACCGTCAACGAGGCCCTGCTTCAAGCCATCGAGCGTCTCTTCCCAAGCGATCGGCACCGGGTTGAGGTTAAGCTGCTGCATGGCGATGCGGCCGAGCTGGGTGCCCGTCACGCGGTTCTTGGTGCCGAACAGCGTTTCCAGCTTGGTGACGGTCGGCTTGTCCTGCCAGCCGAGGCCGAGCTGGATGCCGCGCAGTTCCGCATGGGTGAAGAGGAACTTCAGCCCGTGGCGCTTCTCCATCGGATCGCGCAGCACCCGCTGGCTCTCCGGATGGAAGAAGAAGTAGTACTGCGAGGCCCGCGTGGGGAACATGTAGGCATAGTCGAGGATGTTCAGATAAGGCGTTGAACCGGCGGAGTTCTGGGTCGAGGCGGCATAGATGTCCGTGATGCCGAGCTGGGTTTTCTCAGCACAGTTCAGCTGGCCGCAGATCTGGTTGTCACCGATGAACTCGACGCGGATCTCGCCTTCGGTCCGCTCTTCCAGATCGCGCGCGAACTCGAGGCAGCCGGCGCGCTCGATCAGCAGGTTGCGCTGGTTGAAGCCGGCGGCACCGAACTTCAGCGTGTGCTTGGCTTCCTTGGCAAAGCGCTTCTCGTAGGTGGACTCCGCGGCCTTGGCGAGCGAGCTGAGACTCACGGTCCCGGCAAGGCCACCGGCGGCCATGACGGTGGAGGTGATACCGTAGCGGCCCGCCACCTTCATCAGATCCCGGCGCGAGATCTGATTGATCACATTAGAGGCTTTCATAGGCGTTCTCCCTGTTTGTTATCTCTGTAAATGAGACTTGCAGTCTCAAAACTACACGTTATAGCTGGCTACGCAACAAAATTAGCACACGGGTTCCAAAGCCCGGAGGGGGCTCGGGAGGCCCCGAAGACCATGCCGGATCGCGAAGCGGATTACATCGTTGTTGGTGCAGGCTCGGCGGGCTGTGTGCTGGCAAATCGGCTCAGCGAAGATCCGTCTCATCGCGTTATCCTGCTGGAAGCCGGGGGGCGCGACTGGAACCCCTGGATTCATGTCCCTGTTGGCTACTTCAAGACCATGCATGATCCGAAGACGGATTGGTGCTACAAAACCGAGCCAGATGAGGGGCTTAACGGGCGCAAGCTTGATTGGCCGCGCGGCAAGGTGCTGGGCGGATCGAGCTCGATCAACGGGCTCCTCTACGTGCGCGGCCAACCGGAGGACTACGATCACTGGGCTCAGCTGGGGAATAAGGGCTGGGGCTGGGACGAGGTACTGCCGCTCTTCAAACGCTCCGAACGGCACGAAGATGGCGAATCGGCGCTTCACGGTGGCTCAGGCGGCCTCTCGGTGTCGCGAATCCGAACCAAGAGCCGGATCTCCGAAGCCTATATCGATGCCGCCGTCGAGATGGGCGTCCCCCGCACCGAGGACTACAACGGCGCCCGCCAGGAGGGTGCGGGGTATTTTCATCAAACCGCCCGCGGTGGCTTTCGCTGCTCGAGCGCCCGTGCCTTCCTTACCCCCGTCCGCAAACGCCCCAACCTCGAGATCGTCACCCATGCGCTCACGGAAGGGCTCGTCTTCTCGGAGGACGATCAGAAGCGGGTGATCGGTGTGCGCATCTCCCGAGCGGGGGAGAGCGAGACGGTGAGCCTGCGCCCGGGCGGCGAGGTGATCCTGTCCGCCGGCGCCATCGGCTCCCCGCAGATCCTCGAGCTCTCCGGGATCGGGCGCGAAGAAGTGCTCGCGCATGCCGGTGTGCCGCAGCGCCACGAGCTGCGCGGGGTGGGCGAATGCCTGCAGGATCATCTGCAGATCCGCCTCGTCTATGAAGTGAACGTGCCGACCCTCAACGATGCCATCAACCGGTTCCTGCCTCGCATGGGGATCGGGCTCAGCTATGTTCTCTTCCGGCGCGGTCCCATGAGCCTTGGCGCCAGCCAGGTCGCCATCTTCGCGAAGTCGATGGACGGCCTTGAGACGCCGGATATTCAGTTTCACTTTCAACCCCTCTCGGCGGACAAGCCGGGCATCGAGATGCATCCCTTCTCGGGCATCACCTCCTCGGTCTGCCAGCTTCGCCCCGAGAGCCGCGGGCACATCCACATCCACAGCCCCGTCGCCCAGATCTATCCCAAGATCACGCCCAACTACCTCTCGACCGAAGGCGATCGGCAATGCGCGATCCGCGCCGTCAAGTTCGCGCGCCAGATGACCAAGACCGACGCGCTCGGCCCCTTCATCGTGCGCGAGCATGTGCCTGACGGGGATCCACAGACGGATGACGAGATCCTGGATGCGGCCCGGCAGATCAGCCAGACGATCTACCACCCCACCAGCACCTGCCGTATGGGCAACGATCCGGAGGCCGTCGTCGACGAACGGTTGCGCGTGCATGGGCTGCGCGGCCTGCGCGTCGCCGATGCCTCGATAATGCCAGCTATAACAAGTGGTAATACCAACGCGCCTGCCATCATGATTGGCGAGAAAGCAAGCGATATGATCCTTGCAGATCGGCGCGCCTGACACCTCGGCACCAATACGAACCTAAGGGAAAACGTCATGAAGATGACCACGGAAGAAGCCTTCGTGAAGGTCCTGCAGATGCATGGCATCGAGCACGCCTTCGGGATCATCGGCTCGGCGATGATGCCGATCTCGGACCTCTTCCCGGCCGCCGGGATCAAGTTTTGGGACTGCGCCCATGAGGTGAACGCCGGCATGTCGGCCGATGGCTACACGCGCGCGACCGGCAAGATGTCGATGGCGATCGCGCAGAACGGGCCGGGCATCACCAATATCGTGACACCGATCATCACGGCTTACTGGAACCACACGCCACTGCTGCTCGTCACGCCCCAGGCCGCCAACAAGACCATCGGCCAGGGCGGGTTCCAGGAAGTCCAGCAAATGCGGATGTTCGCCGATTGCGTCTGCTATCAGGAAGAGGTGCGCGATCCCTCCCGCATCGCCGAGGTGCTGAACCGCGTGATCACCAAGGCCCATCGCGGCTCGGCGCCCGCGCAGATCAACGTGCCGCGCGATATGTGGACCCAGGTGATCGATATAGATCTGCCTCAGATCGTGGACATCGAGCATCCCCGCGGCTCCGAGCGCGGCATCAAGGGCGCGGCAGAGCTGCTGGCCTCGGCCAAGCACCCGGTGCTGCTCAATGGCGCGGGCGTCGTCCTCTCGGGTGCGATCCCGGCGGCGGCAGCGCTGGCCGACCGTCTCGGCGCGCCGGTTTGCTGCAACTACCAGCACAACGATGCTTTTCCAGGGAGCCATCCGCTCTCCTGTGGGCCCTTGGGTTACAACGGGTCCAAGGCGGGGATGGAGATGATCGCCAAGGCCGACGTGATCTTGGCGCTGGGCACTCGGCTCAACCCGTTCTCTTCCCTACCCGCTTATCAGACCGAGTACTGGCCGAAGGACGCCAAGATCATCCAGGTCGACATCAATGCCGACCGGATCGGGCTGACCAAGCGCGTCGAGATCGGCATCCAGGGCGATGCCCGCATGGTCGCCGAGCAGATCCTGGCCGAGATGCCGGACACCGTCGATGAGGGCGCACGCAAGGCCCGCATGGAGATGGTCGCCGAGGCCCGCTCCCGCTGGGCCCAGGAGCTGACCTCCATGGATCATGAGGACGACAGCGACGAGGGCATCAACTGGAACGAACGCGCCCGCGCCGCCGAGCCCGACCGCATGTCCCCCCGCCAGGCCTGGCGGGCGATCATGTCCGGCATGCCGGACGATGCCATCATCTCCACCGATATCGGCAACAACTGCGCGATCGGCAATGCGTATCCGATGTTCGAGAAGGGCCGTAAGTCTCTGGCCCCCGGCCTCTTCGGGCCTTGCGGCTATGGGCTGCCCTCGATCCTCGGCGCCAAGATCGGCTGCCCGAATGTGCCCTGCATCGGCTTCGCCGGCGACGGCGCCTTTGGCATCTCGATGAACGAGCTGACGGCCTGCGGGCGCGGGGAATGGCCGGCCATCACCATGGTCGTCTTCCGCAACTACCAATGGGGTGCTGAGAAACGGAACTCGACCCTCTGGTTCGACGACAACTTCGTGGGCACAGAGCTCAACCTCGGCGTCGAATACGCCAAGGTCGCCGATGCTTGCGGCTTGAAGGGCGTGCAGACGCACAGCATGGAGGCGACGACCGTGGCGCTGCGGGAGGCCGTTCGCGCGCAGCTGGAGGACAATGTCACGACGCTGATCGAGGTTGTCCTCAACCAGGAACTCGGCGAGCCCTTCCGACGCGATGCGATGAAGAAGCCGGTGCAGATCGCTGGCATCAGCGCATCCGACATGCGGCCCCAGCAGCCGCGCCTCTGAGCCGATTGGCGGGTCGTGAGCGGCCCGCCCTGCCCTCCTACGCCCGCCCAGCCCCAAGGAGCCGATCGTGGCCGTCACTTCCCCGCCTGGCCCCGGCCGTCTCGAAACCCTGAAAGCGCGCGCACGCCTCCTCGCCCCAGGCATCCTCGTCTCGGTCGTCGTCGGCATCGCGGCACAGTTTCTCTCGGAACACTACGGCGCCCCCGCGATGCTGATGGCGCTGCTCCTGGGCATCGCCTTCCACTTCCTCGCCGAGGAGGGGCAATGCGTCGAGGGCATCGACTTCGCCGCCAAGATGATCTTGCGCATCGGCGTGGCACTGCTCGGCGTGCGCATCAGCGTCGATCTGCTCATGGGCCTCGGGATCGAGCTCATCGCGCTGGTGATCGGCAGCGTGGCGCTCACCATCGGCTTCGGGCTGATCGGGGCGCGCCTGCTCGGCCGCGGTTGGCGCCTCGCGCTGCTGACGGGCGGCTCCGTCGCGATCTGCGGTGCTTCGGCCGCCATGGCCATCGCGGCGGTCCTGCCGAAGAACGAGCATTCCGAGCGCAACCTGATCTTCGTGGTCCTCAGCGTCACGGTGCTCTCGACCGTCGCCATGGTCGCCTACCCGCTCCTGATCCAGGTCTTCGAGCTCGACGACCGGGCCATCGGCGTCTTCCTCGGCGGCACGATCCATGACGTGGCTCAGGTCGTAGGGGCGGGCTTTTCGGTTAGCGAGGAGACCGGCGAGACCGCAACCCTCGTCAAGCTGATCCGCGTGACGATGCTGGCCCCTGTCGTCCTCCTCTTCGCCCTTGCCATCCGGGCGAGCGGTCAGGAAACGGCGAGCGCTGGTTCTCGCCCGCCACTGATCCCGGGCTTCGTGGCGGTCTTTCTCGCATTCGCCGCCCTCAACTCCACGGGTGTCGTCCCGGAGATCGTCGCAGGGGCCCTCAGCGATCTCTCGCGCTGGGCGCTGCTGATCGCCATTGCCGCGGTGGGTATGAAGACCTCTCTGAGACGCATCTTCGACGTCGGCGGCCAGGCGATCATCCTGATCATTGCGGAAACGATCTTCATCGCCGCCCTGATCCTGGCCGGGATCCTCTGGCTCGGGTGAACCGCCTGCATCAGCGCGCTCCCCGCTGTTCGCCGCGGCGACGCGGTTTGACAGTCCGGCGCGCCGCTGCATACCGTTTCTCAGACACCGAGCACGCTCGGATCACGGCAATGCGGCAAACGGGGGACGCAGGCCATGGGCGAGAAAGACGCCAAGGATCGCCTTCCCCGCAAGCTCTACACGAGCGAGTTGAAGCGGCTGCAAACCGAACTCTGCCAACTTCAGACCTGGGTGAAACAGGAAGGGCTGCGCGTTGCCGTCGTCTTCGAAGGGCGCGATGCGGCGGGCAAGGGCGGCGCGATCAAGCGCATCACCGAGCGGGTGAGCCCTCGCGTTTTTCGCGTCGTCGCCCTGCCAGCGCCGACAGAGCGGGAGAAGACGCAGCTCTACGTCCAGCGCTATATCCCGCATATGCCCGCCGGTGGTGAGGTCGTGCTGTTCGATCGCAGCTGGTATAATCGCGCCGGCGTCGAACGGGTGATGGGCTTCTGCACGCAGGACGAATACGAGCGCTTCATCGCACAGACCCCCACCTTCGAGCGCTATCTGATCGAAGACGGCATCATCCTGATCAAGTTCTTCTTCGACGTCTCGCGCCCAGTGCAGCAGGCGCGTTTTCGAGACCGTGCCACCGATCCGCGCAAGCACTGGAAGCTGAGCCCCATGGATCTGGAGTCCTGGGCGCGCTGGTGGGACTATACGGAAGCCTATGAGGCGATGATCCGCGCGACGCATTCAGAGCTTGCGCCCTGGCACCGCGTGCCGGCCGACGACAAGCGCTCGGCGCGGCTCAACTGCATCGCGCATCTGCTCGAAACCGTGCCTTATGAGCACATCCCGTTTGAAGTCCCGGACCGCCCGAAACTGCGGAAGCGCAAGAAGGCGCAGCCCGAGGACATCACCTTCCCGGTGACAGTGCCACTGCGGTACTGACAGGTCGCGCGCGGGCGTCAGTGGAGGCCAGCGCGCTCGGCCGCATCGGGACGCTCAAGGCTCTGGTCCCGCCGCATTTGCCCCGGCGTGACGCCGAGCTTGTTGCGGCAGACATCGGTCATATGCGCTTGCGAAGAGAAACCGCAGAGAAAGGCGATCTGTGCCAGGGAATCTCGTGTCGAAAGAACCATTTCCTGGGCCTTCTGCAAGCGACGCTCGAGCACGAATTGATAGGGGGCGAAGCCGGTCGCCTGCTTGAAGGCGCGCGTGAAACTCGTCGATGAGACCCGGGCGATCTCGGCGAGATCCTTGGTGCGGATGCTCTCAGCGATGTGTTGGTCGATGTGGTCTTCGATCTGGCGCAGCACCCTGTCCGAGAGGGGCGCGCGGTCGCGGGATGCGCCATCCTGGCCCGCGCGTGCTGTGCGCAGGACATCGACGACGAGTGTGTGGAGGAGCAGCGGCGCATAGACCGCCGAGGTCGGATCGGGACGCGCCATCTGCTCGGCCAACTGGCGCGCAAGCGCAAGGGCGAGCTTTGAGTAGAGAGGCTCCGCTGTCGGAGCCTCCCGCGCGCCCCAGCCGTCGGGGAAAAGCGGTGCGAGCGTTTCGCGCGGCAAGAGGAGGTTGAGGGTGCGCCCACCGCCCTGCGGGTCTCCGGTTCCATCGACCTCGGTCGTCACCGTCCCCACCGGCGTCGCCCATGCCCGGCCCGTGGCATCGAGGCAGAGGTGCAGGGCGGGGAGCACGGCGCTGAGCAAGATGGCGGCGTCGACCGCCTCAACCGGCGTCCGATCCGGCGCAGGGGGCACCAAGCCGCCACCAGGCCCAGAACCGGGCCGAGAACTGAGCCGAGAACCAGGCCAGGGACCGATCGTTACCCCCTCATCGGCGAAGCCAGCCGGGCGGGCGTCCTGCGTCGTCTGCGCCATGGCACGCATCATCATCCACCTCTTTCCGTTTCCCTCAGCCATCGTGAGGGGGTCGCCCCCGAGGGGCATCAGCCCGGCAGTCAGGGACGACATCCATTTTCGCTTCGAGTAAAAGCTATCAATCCCTGAAACCCCTTTCAAGATGCTTTTACTCGAAGCGAAGCGATGTTTCCGCAGGGTGGATGGATGCCTGCCCGCCTTCCAGAACCGAGCACCGCTTTGTCACCTGCCGGGAAATCCGCCCTTCAACCCGTACACCCCCTTCTTCGCTTCGACTCAAAACTATATCAAAGGGATCGGGCGCGCCGCGCGTCGTTGGAACAGCCGAGCAGATCGGGGCGATGACAGAGATCTCGTCATCGGTGAACGGGCAAGCCTTTGCCATCTCGGAGCTTCTGCTCGAGCTCAGTCGACGTGTCGAAGCTGCGGCGAACGCCTCGGCCCTCAAGCCCGCTCAGTGGTCGGCGCTGCGCTACCTCGCGCGGGCGCCCGCGAGCGCGCGCACCAATCGCGCCTTCGCCCGTTATCACCACACGACGACGGGCACGGTGACGCTGACACTTAAATCCCTCACCGACCGCGGATTTCTCGAACGCCAGCCCGACCCGAAGGACGGACGCGTCGTGCGCTTCGATGTGACGGAAGCGGGGCATCTCACCCTGCAGGACGATCCGGTCCTGCGCCTCGTGAACGCGGTCGAAGGGCTCTCCGAGGTGCAGCGGCTCCAGCTGACCGATATTCTGACCGCCCTTTTGATCGAGGACGCATCGCGCTGAGCCTCAGCTCGCGGGCACGACGGCCTTCAGCAACTCATCGATGGTGAAGGGTTTGAGCAGGGCCGCATCCGCCCCATGCGCCGTCGCCAGCGGCATGCCAATGTTGGCCCCGACGCGACCACCGCCCGTCATGCTGACAATCCGCAGATCGGGGAAGGAGCGGCGCAGCTCCCGCACAAGACCGATCGTGTTGTCCTCATCCAAGTTGACGTCGAGCACCGCCACATCGAGGCCAGAGGTCTCGGCCATGCGCCTGCGCGCGGTCGTGATCGTGGCGGCCAGCACCACCTCATGGCCCGCAAAGCGCAGCGCATCGGACAGGGTGGCGGCTAGATCCGCGTCGTCATCAAGGATCAGAACCTTCATCGCCCGTGTCCTTCCGACGCCTCTCTCGCCAGGCGTCGCGTGTCGTCTCGCCCAGTGTATCGGCCACGACTGGCATCGGAGCAAGCATGCCATCGAACCTGGACGCAAGTGACGCGGCCTCTGACGGTGACGCAGGGTCGGACAGGAGCATCAGAAGGGTGGCGCGCTCCGCCGCCAGCGCCGCGATGGCGGCCGAGCCATCGGAGGCGCGCAGGGCACGCAAGCCTGAGGAAACGGGGCGTACCTTCAACGCCCGACACCGTTCGGCTTCCGGCTCGATCAGCCCCTACACCTCTTCGCCGGCCACTCCGATGGCGCGGTCGGGCAAGGACCCGGGCAGCCCGTCCTGTGGCAGGGGCAGCGTGAGCGTCACCGTCGTCCCGACGTCCGGCGCACTCTGAATGTCGACCGTGCCGCCGGAGCGCATGGCGAAGTCACTGACCATGCTGAGGCCGAGGCCCGTGCCCTTGCCCTCGCGCTTGGTCGTGAAAAAGGGCTCGAAGATCCGTTCCAACAACGCTGGATCCACGCCGCTGCCGGTATCGCTCACGGTGAGTAGCAGGGCGCGTCTCGTGCTGGTGGCGCATACCCCCAGGCGCCCTCCATCGGGCATCGCATCCCGCGCATTGATCACCAGGTTCAGAAGCGCATCCTGCAACAGGCCGGGGTCGACCAACGCCTCGGGCAGATCGGGCGCGAAACGCGTCTCAACGGCGATGGTTTGGGGCAGACTGCGACGGATGAGATCGTCGAAGTCCGCCAGCAACGGACCCATATATACAAGGACTGGCCGCACCTCCGGGCGATGGCCGAGCGAGAGGAGCTGGCTGCTCAGTTTGCGCCCCCGCAGCGTCGCCCGCTCGCAGCGCGACAGCATCTCTCTGACCTCCGCGTCGAAGTCCTGTCGCCGGCTGAGGAGTTCGAGGTTGCTCGACAGCACCGTGAGCAGGTTGTTGAAGTCATGGGCAACGCCGCTTGTGAAACGGGCCATCATCTCCATGTTCTGCGCTCGGCGGAGCTGCTCTTCATAGCGCTTCTGCTCGGTGATGCTAACCGTCGCACCCCGGTATCCCAGGAAGGTCCCATCCGCGTCGTAGAAGGGCTCACCGCTTGCGCGCCACCAGCGACGGACACCGCTCTCATAGCCGCCGCCGTACTCGAAATTGCGGAAGGGACGGCGGGCGAGCAGCTCCTCACGATGCCGGCGCCATTTAGGATCGGTCTCGGGATCTGCGCGGGCCGCCTCCCAGCGGGTCAGGCCGATGGCGCGCTCTCGCACCGCCTGAAGCGTCGAGGAGCGCGTGTGGACCCAGGTAAAGCGCAGGTCCGGCCCCGTCTCCCATAAGACATCGAGCGTCGCATCGGTGAACTGCTGCAGCTTCTCGGCGCTCTCCCGTGCCTGCGCCTCCGCCCGCCGCTGCGCCATCAAGCGCTCCTGCAGGGCCGAGAGGGCGCGGGCTATCGCCTGAAACTCTGCCGGCCCGTTTCGATCGATCTCGATGCTCTGATCGGGCTCGTCCAGGCGCTCGATGGTCCCAATCAACCGGCGCAACGGTCGCCAAACGGAGACCAGGAGCAGGAGGAGCGCCCCTGCAGCGGCCAGGATGGCACCCGGAATGACGACACTCGCCGTGAGGCCGATCTCGCGCGACATGGTGTCAAGATCGGTGACAACACCGCTCAGGCTCGCCGATGTCTCCGGCGCTAGGGTGTCGAAGAGGAGGTCAAGCGCTGCCTTCTGCGCCAGCAACGCGTTGCGTGCCTCGAGCGCCGGTACGAAGGAGCCCTCGACGGTGTGGGTCAGGTAGCTGTCATGGATCTCCCGCAGTGTATCGATCTCACCGCGCAGTCCCGCAGGATCGCCACCAGCGGAGAGCGCGGAGAGCGCCGTCTCGATCTGCTCGCGGCTTCCGGCGATCTGCCGGCGCAGGACCATCAGATTTGCGAAGTCTTGATTGAGCACCACGCTCTGTCGCGCTTCGAGCAGCGTCACATAGGCGGCGATCTCCGTCTCGAGATCAATGAGCTGGCGCCGCAGCTCCAGCCGCTCATTCACCGCTTCGAGCGCTGCCACCTGGCGCGCTGTCTCACCGGCGATGTAGGCCGTGCCTCCCGCCAAGCCGAGGACGACGCCAGCGAAGAGGAGGATCAGCCGGCTCGCGATACTGAGCCGAGCGAAGGGCCGTAGCAGAGTGCTCATCCAGCCCGGCATCACTCGGCCAGAAGCCGCTCAAAGGCCGCCTGCGAGGCGGCAGCAGCCGTCGCACTGTCCTGCTGGCCCAGCAGCACCGCGTAGACCTCCGTGCCCAGGATCTCGGTCAACGCTTGGAATTGGGGGATGTTGGGGCGCATCCAGTCGACCAGTTCCCCTCGGCTCTCCAACGCACCGAGCAGGCGAAAGGCCAGATTGCGCGTCCCCACCTCACGTTCTGTGAGGAGCGAGGTGTGCAGCAGCGCACCGACGCCGGCAGCCAGATAGGCCCGGTTGGCCTCCTGCGACGTGAGTTTCAGCATCGCGCGCAGCGCCCGTTCCCGGCGCTCCTCGGCAAGATTGGCCGGCAGCGCGAACAACCAGGCCCCGAGCGGGCTCACGGCCGGCACGCCCGGGGCATGTGGTGCCGCAGCGACCCCGATGCCCCCTGCCCCCAGATCGAGACCGAGGCGCTGCATCAAGAGCGTCCGCCCCGTCCAGCCATAGGTCATCGCACAGCGCCCGGCGACGAAGGCCTCGATCCGCTCGTCCCAGGCCATGGACAGGATGTTCGGCGGCGAGAGGGGCACGAGGGAGACGGCGTAGTCGATCGCTGCGCGCAGTTCGGGCGTATCCAGGGACGCGCCCCCGGCCTCATCCAAGGGACGCCCGCCAAAGGCCGCCAGGAGATGCAGCATCGTCTGCCCGAGAGCCGCTCCCCGCTGCGCATTCCAACAGATCCCTGCGCGCCCAGCACCGCCCGGCTCATGAAGCGCGGCACCGAGGCGCAGAACATCTTCCGTTGTCTCCGGCGGGGAGAGGCCGGCCGCTTTCAGGGCTTCTTCGTCGTAGAACAGCACTTCGGCATGGGGTTGCACGGGCAGGCCAACGATCTGGCCATCGACGGTGGCCCCGGCGCGCGCGGAGAGGAGCATGGTTTCGAGATCGGCCGCTGCGTCTTGCAGGAGGGTCTCAAGCGGGAGAACGAGGCCTCCGGCATACACCTCGCGCCCCCAGCCCATGTCGATCGAAATGAGGTCGAAAGCCGAGCTGGGTTGGAAAGCATTGAGCAAGATCCGCCGTCGAAGCTCGGTATAGCCCGTCAGTTCGACGGAAAGCGGGGCACCGACCAGAGCGCTAAAGGCCGGGAGACGCTCCGAGAGCACCAAGGCAAAGGGATCCGAGATCGACAGAATTCGGATCCGCTGTTCCTCCTCCGCCTGCCCGGCGCTCGAGACCAGGAAGACAGCCAGAGCCGCGGAGAGGGCCCTCTTCCAGGCCCCGCTGACGCTGCCCCTGCTCGTTGTCATCGACCGTGTCACCGCAGTCCCCTTCGAGAGGGGGAACTAGGTCGATCGGTCGCATCCGCCCAGCCGCTCGCAGAACGGGCCGTCGGATCGCCCGTTGTTCTGGCGCCGTGACGCGCATGCCGGTCGCCCCGCGTTGCAAGACCTGGACGCCGGCATGCCGAACTTCTCGGGCGCTCGCCCAGGCTCACGTCGCTGACAGCGCCACCGCCAGCCCACCACCGATAAGAGTCACACCCAGCAGATCGAGCCAGGGGTTCGCAAAGCCCCCTCGATAGGCGAGGGCAAGGCTCACGAGATGGCTGATCGCGGCTGCCGCCCCGATCCCGTGGATCGCCCCATAGACCCCTCCCAACTGAAAACCGATCACCAGAGCAGCGATCCGGCAGCTTGCCGTAACGCCGATCAGCAGCGCGTAGGAGGCACCCTTCGTCTTCGACAGGATCGCCTCAGCATAGGGCATCTCCAGCACCAAGAAGCCGCTGTAGAGCGCCAGAAAGGTCAGGAAGGCACCAGCCTCGGCATAGCGGTCGTCATAGACAAGATCGACGAGATCCTGCGCGATCAGCGCCAGCAGCAGGAAGCCGGGCAGAAACGCGCCGATGATCACGACTTGCGCGCGAAAGAGGGCGGCGCGCACGGCCTGAGGCCGCTCCCGCATGAGTTCACTGATCGAGGGGAACAGTACTCTCCGCCCCACGGCGCCACAGAAATCGCTGGGCGCGCGGGACAGCATCTCAGCGATGCCGAAAATCCCTAGGATCTCGAGCGGCAGCATGAAACCGAGCACCGCCTTGCGCCCGTCGCCACCCAGGAACTGAAAGCCCGAGGCCAAGAGCACCCAGCCCCCGAAGACCATGATCTCCCGCACAGCTGGGCGCTCAAGCTGCCAGACCGGCCGTCGATAGGGCAGCCACAGATGGCTGAGCGTCACCTGGAGGACCGCCCCCAGAATGCCGCCGATCACCAAGCCCCAGACCGAGACCAACTGCCAGACGATGATGATCGTGATCGTCTGCGTGAGGGCGAAGCCGGTCATCGAAAACAAGGTGAGCGGGCGCAGCCGCACCTCGCGCTGTGCCAGCGAGAGCCCGACGGATTGAAACCCCTGCACGAGAGGGATCAAAGCAATAGCGCTCAACAGCGGCCATAAGAGCGCCTCGCCATAGAGATCGGCCATGGGCTTGGCGAGGATCACAACGAGCACGGCAACAGCGAAACCGCGGATGACCTGGATCGTCCAGGCCGTATGCATGAAGGCCGGGTCGTCGGCGCGCGAGGTGCGCACGATCGAGGTCTGGATGCCCACATCGCTCAGCAACGACACGCCCGCCAGCAGCGCCATCGCCAGATTGAGGAGGCCAAAGTCCTCAGGCGCCAGGATCCGCGTCAGGATCACGGTGCCGGCCAGCCGAATGACGAGCCCGCCAGCATAGCCCCCGAAGGTCCAGGCGGTGCCGTAGATCGCCCGCTCGGATCGGCTACCGGGATTGATGCCGGCCGCTGTCATCAGGCGGGTCGCCAGGGCTTTCATGGACGCGCATTCTCCTGCGTGACAGCCCTGCCGAGGCAATCAGAAGGACGATGCTGGCGCCGTCCTACGTGTCAGGCCGAGCGTCTGTCCAGCCTGGGAAGCGCAGGCACCGGGGCGATGCTGCAAGGCTAGCGCGTCGAGATTAAGACGGGATCAGGGCGTCGGCCTCTTCCCGCAGGATCTGCGCGATCAGCACGCAATCCGCGGGCTCGAAGGTAAGGGGCAGACGCAGATCGAAGGTCGTGGCCAGGACGTCGCGCGTCTGCGGGAGCTCGGGCGCACGGCCCAAATAGCGCCAGCTGTCGAACCGGCTGGTGAAGCCCTGAGGACGATCGGCGCCGAACCACTTGAGCTCGACCCCGCGGCGGGCGCAGGCCGCAACGAAGGCGGGGGCCGCCTCGGCTCGCTGGGGCGGCAGGTGAAACTGGAAGGAGGAGCCGACCATGCTCTCCTCCTCGGGTCGTCGCATGGTGATGATCGTCTCGGCACCGGCCAGTGCCTCCTCCAGCGCCTGATAGAGGGCGTTCCAGCGCGCGATCCGAGCATCGAGAAGCGGCAATTCTGCCCGCAGGATCGCCGCCCGCAGATTGTCCATCCGGCAGGAAAGATTGGGCATATCGAGACGGAGCGGCTCGAAGACCTCGGCCCCGGGCGCCGT
The DNA here is from genome assembly GCA_039026635.1 of Pseudomonadota bacterium. GTDB lineage: Bacteria > Pseudomonadota > Alphaproteobacteria > Rhodobacterales > Rhodobacteraceae > Thermohalobaculum. The sequence goes on along the minus strand of JBCCLX010000020.1, from coordinate 3,383 downwards.
GCCATGACGCTCATAGAGCATGTAAGAGCCGGACATGACGATCATGCGCGCCGCAAGCTCTGCGTCGTCGGTCGTGACAAAGCCGCCTTCGCCCGAGTTGAGATGCTTGTAGGTCTGGGTCGAGAAGCAGGCGATACGGCCCCAATTGCCCGAGCGCACGCCCTTCCAGCGTGCGCCCATCGTATGGGCGCAGTCTTCGATGATCGCGATGCCATGCGCCTCACAGAGCGCGGTGATCGCTTCCATGTCGGCGATGTGTCCGCGCATGTGGGAGAGCATCAGGATGCGCGCCCCGCTGGCCGCCGCTTTCGCCGCCAGATCTGCGAGATCGATGCGCCAGTCCTGTCCCGTCTCGACCAACACAGCCTCGGCGCCCACGGCGTGGATCGCGCCGGGGACAGGCGCCAGCGTGAAGGCATTGGCCAGAACCGGGACCCCGGGCGCGGCACCGAGTGCGCGGAGCGCCAACTGCAGCCCCTGCCCGCCCGAGGTACAGGCGATGCAGTGCCGTGCCCCCTGCCAGGCCGCATACTCCTGCTCGAGCAGCGCAACCTCGGCCGTCTCGCCGTTCAGGGTGTTGTAGCGATGGAGCCGCCCGCCCTGCATCACCGAGACGGCCGCCTCGATCGCGGCAGGCGAAAGCGGCTCTTGTTGGGTGAAGGGCTTTTCGAAGCGCACAGGGGTCGCCACAGCCGCATCAGCAGCCGTCGCCCCAGCCGGCATGTCCATCGCGTCCATCGCTCACCTCCTGCATGCGCCGTCGCAGGCGACCCTAACCGAGACCGCCAGACCGCGACAGCGCCTCTGCGTCACGTCTCACAGCGCACAGGTCGGGATTGACGCAGAGCCCAGCCAGGGCGTTCCCTAACAGCGATCAACAGGGGAGGCTGACATGGCGGACGGCATCGGGACGATCGTAGACGACGCGAGTGTCGAGGCATTCCGGCGCGACGGGGCGGTTTGCCTCCGCGGTGCCTTCGACCCGGCCTGGCTCGAGACGCTCAGTCGCGGCATCGATGCCGATCTTGCAAGCCCCTCGGCCCGCCTCGCCCGCCATACCAAGGAGCCGGGAGCACCCGCCTATATCGAGGACTTCTGGGTCTGGAACGAGATCCCCGAGTTTCGCCACTTCGTCTACGAGAGCCCCTGCGGCGCGCTCGCAGCACGTCTGCTGGGCGCGCCGAGCGTCAATCTGGTCATGGACAACTGGTTTCTGCGCGAGGCCGGCTCGCGGTCGCGCCCGCCCTTCCACCAGGATCTGGCCTACTTCGACTTCGAGGGGAGCATGTGCGTCCTCTGGCTCCCGCTCGAGCCGGTGACGCGCGAGAACGGCATCGCCTTCGTCAAAGGCTCGCATCTCTGGGACAAACTCTTTATGCGCGTCCGCTTTGCCGACGGGCACCGGATCGACGCGCAGGACGGTGTCGAGGTCAACGGCAAGCGCTACCACGCACCCCCCGATATCGCGGCGGATCCGGGCGCCTACGAGCTTCTGCAATGGGACCTTGATGCCGGCGACTGCATCTTCTTCGATATGCGCACGCTGCACGGCGGCCTGGCCGATACGGTGCCCACCCGGACGGTGCGTCGCTTCACCCTGAGGATGACGGCCCCCGATGGCGTGATCCGCTATCGCGGCGATTGGGCGGCCGAAGAGCGCGCCATCTTCGAGGCCGCAGGCTATGGCGAAGGCGACCGCATCGCCGGAGACTTCTTCCCGCAACTCCACCCTCGCCGCGCGGACGCCACCCTGTGAGAGATCAGGCGCGCGTCGTCGTCATTGGCGGCGGGATCGCCGGCTGCTCAGCGCTCTATCATCTGACCGAAGAGGGGTGGACAGATGTCATGCTCCTCGAGCGTGACGAGCTGACCTCCGGGACCACCTGGCACTCGGCCGCGCAGGTCACGAACTTCGGGGCGATCCAGGTGATGGTCGGCCTGAAGAGCCATTCGATCCGGCTCTACCAGGAACTCGCCGACGACCCGGACTACCCGATCAACTACCACCACGGTGACGGGGGCCTCAGGCTCGCCACCGAACCCTGGCATCTGGAGGGTTACAAGCATTTCCAATCGCTCGCCCGCGCGATGGGGGTCGACTACGAACTTCTTGATCCTGCGGAATGCGCCCGGCGCCATCCACTCATCACGACCGAGGGGCTGCTCGGCGCGCTCTGGGACCCGATGGACGGCGACATCGACCCTGCTCAGCTCTGCCAGGCGCTGGCCCGGCGGGCCCGGAAACGGGGCGCCGAGGTGCACCGCCACACACCCGTCAACGGGCTCACCCAAAGGCCCGACGGCACCTGGATCGTGCACACGGCGAAAGGGGATGTCCGCGCCGAACATGTGGTGAATGCCGGCGGCTATCGCTGTAATGAGATCGGGCGCATGATGGGTGTCGAGCATCCTGTCGCCTCGATGGAGCACCAGTACTTTCTGACCGAACCCATCCCCGCCATCGAGGCGATGGATGGCCGCGTGCCCCTGATCCGCTGCCCCGGCGCCGATTTCTACTCGCGCCAGGAGAAGAAAGGGCTGCTCGTCGGCTTCTACGAACAGGATTGCCGGACCTGGGGGCTCGACGGCATCGATCCTGGCTTCACCAATGCGCTCTGCCCGGACGATCCGGATCGGGTGCTGCCGGTGCTGGAAGGGGCCATTGAGCGGCTGCCCTGCCTCGCTGAGACCGGCATCCACACGATCATCAACGGCCCGATTACCTATACGCCCGACGGGGTCCCCCTCGTCGGCCCTGTGCCAGGGCGGCGCAATGCCTGGTGCATCACAGGGCTGCGCGCAGGGCTCGGCGAAGGCGGCGGCCATGGCTGGCTCCTCGCCCAGATGATCGTGCATGGCGAGGCGGAGTATGACACCTGGGCCCTCGATCCCCGCCGGTTCGGGCCGCATGCCACCGTCGAATGGACGGCGCTGAAGGCGATCGAGGACTATCAGAACGAGTTCCGCTTCCATCGCCCCCGTGAGAACCGCCCTGCAGGCCGACGGGTGCGGACGACGCCCCTGACCCCCTTGCTAGAGGCAGCCGGTGCCGAGTTCGGCGTGGTCAACGGCTGGGAGCGCGCGCTCTTCTACAAGCCAAGGCCAGACTTCGAAGAGACCCATTCCTTCGGCTGGTGCGCGAGCCATCCCATCGTCGCCCAGGAGGTCGCCGCGGTGCAGGAGCGCGTGGGCATCATGGAGGTGTCGGGTTTCACGCGCTTCGCGGCGACAGGCTCTCGGGTGCGCGGCTGGCTCGACGGTCTGATGGCCGGCCGCGTCCCGAAACGCGCGGGCAAGGTGGGCCTCGCCTACTTTCTGACGGAGGCCGGGAATGTTGCCGGCGAGGTGACGATCGCGCTCTTGGACGAGACGACGGCCTGGAT
>JBCCLX010000019.1:0-21407 GCA_039026635.1 Pseudomonadota bacterium | reverse complement strand
CTCTTGGCATGCCGATACTCTCGGGCTGGACCGTTGAGGCATTGTATGACGACCTGGCGCAGGCTCTGCGCGAGAGCCGTGTGCTCTACGATAGCGAGACGGCGCTCCAGCGGATCCGGGTCTTTGAGAACCACCGCTTCGGGCGGGTGCTGACGCTCGATGATGTGGTGCAGACGACCGAGGGCGACGAGTTCATCTATCATGAGATGCTCGCCCATGTGCCGATCCTCGCCCATGGGTCCGCTCGTCGGGTGCTGATCATCGGTGGCGGTGACGGGGGCATGGCGCGCGAGGTTCTGCGCCATCCGGGCGTCGAGCATGTCACGATGGTGGAGATCGACGAAGGGGTCGTGACCTTCGCCAAAGAGTACCTGCCCTCGCTGTCGGCGGGTGCTTTCGAGGATGCGCGGCTGGAGCTGGTGATCGCCGATGGCGCCGCTTTCGTGCAGGAGAGCAGCGCTCAGTTCGATGTGATCATCTCCGACTCGACCGATCCCATCGGCCCCGGCGAGGTGCTCTTCACCGATACCTTCTATGCCCATGCGAAGGCGCGCTTGGCTCCCGGTGGCATCATGGTCACGCAGAACGGCGTGCCCTTCCTGCAGCCGGAGGAGCTCACGAATACGATGCGCGCGTTCTCGGCGCTGTATCGGGATGCGACCTGCTATCTTGCCACGGTCCCGACCTATGCCTTTGGCCCGATGGCCTTTGGATGGGCGACGGATGGGGAGGCACGTTCGGTGAGCGAAGTGGTCCTGACGGAGCGGCTTGACGCGGCCGGCTTTGCGCCGCGCTACTACACACCGGCCGTCCATCGGGGAGCCTTTGCGTTGCCGGGTTATGTGCAGGCCCTGATGCCGGGTTGAGCGGGAGCCGAGCGGTTTGCCGCGCCGAGGGGCTCCCGCTCGCCTCATGCGTCCGGGTCTGGGGTGGTGCGGAGTTCTGAGACCTCACCCGGGGCGAGGGACGGACCATCGGCACGCTCGAGCACGGCACCGCCTTCTGCGCCGCGCAGAGCCACCACCTCGCGGTAGACAGGCACCGATTGCTCGGCGATGACGTCTCCGCCTGCGGTGTAGACGAGGCGCAGCTGCGTGGTCTGGCCGGCCGCTCTCGCGCTGTCCCAAGCGATCTCGCTCCCGGCCTGCACATCGAAGCTGTCGATGACTGTGCCGTCGATCAGCACAGCCTCGGCGACGACAGTCTCGGCACCGGCGATTTCGGGCACGTTGAACGTCACCTCGGCGCCATCGGCGATGAAGCGGCCATCCGTGGCGGAGACGGAGCGCCCGATCCAGCTGGCGAGCACAGCAAGATCGCCGGCCGCGGTGGCAGCGTTCAACCCGTCGAGGCGCTCGTTAGCCCCGATGAGCTGCTCGACCGTCGAAAAGCTCGCCAGCTGCGCCACGAATTCGGCACTGTCGATCGGCTGCAGGGGGTCCTGATTGCGGAGCTGGGCGGTCAGCAGGGTGAGGAAGGTCTCGAAATCGCTGTTGGCAAGTTCGCGGGAGGCGATCGGATCCGTCGCCGTGTCGCCATCAGCCGTTGCGGCAATCAGGCTGCCCGACGGCAGGATCGGCTGGGATGTGATGCTGTTTTCCATGCTCAAAGGCTTCCTTTCCGGGCCGCTGTCCTGTGCTGCCGTTTAGAATGTCAGGTCGATCCCAACGGGGCCGACCGCGCGTGCGGTGGAGGGCTCGCGCGGGCTCGGGGCTCCTGGATCCTCGATGTTGTGTTGCATCATCCGCTCCAGCGCCGACGCGCCATCGGAATGTTTGCTCTCCTGGTTGCTGAAGCTCAGGGAGGCGTCGGCGAAGCCCGCCTCGAGCAGTTGCGCCAGCAGCTGATCGGCGTGGCGGCGGAGGAGATCGAGGGTCGATCCGCGCTCACCGGTGACCGTGGCGCGCAGGCCATCGTCGCGGAAGTCGAGCACGATCTCTACCCTGCCGAGCTCCGGCGGGTCGAGCACCACGTCGAGGCGCTGTTCGCCGATGCGTCTGAGCGACATGCTGTCGAGCGTCATCGCTGAGGCGCGCGCCTCGGCGCCCATGCCCTGCGGTGGGCCGTTCCCGATACCGAGCGGCTGGGCGCTGGCTGGTTTCGAGAACACGCCTCCGCCTTCCGCGCCGCTCAGCCGCGCGCCCCCCATACCGCCGAGATCTGGTCTGGCGAGACCCGCCTGGCGTCCGGCATCGTCGGTCAGCCCGACCTCGCGCCCGCCCAGGCCCTCGACGCTGCCAGTCGCCGACATTGCGCCGGGCTTCAGGGTCTCCGCCGCAGGCAATGGCGCGGGCGGCGCCTCGGTCCCCTGGGGTGGCGCTGCGGCTGTTGGTGTTCGGGCGGCGGCTTCTGCGGCAAATGCGCCGCTCGGCTGAGCGAGGGAAGCCCGCGATGCCTCCCCACCTGCCCGCCGGCCAGCGGGTGGCTCTTCGGGGGCTGCATCGAGTGCTTGGCCCCGCGGGTCCCCAGCTTGTGGTTGCGCGGGAGCGCCGGTTCGCGATGCACCCAGCCCATCGGCGCCCTGCGCGGGCCCGTTGACGCCGGTCTGTGCCGTCTTTGTATCGGCGGCCATGACTGTCGGCGCAGCGGTGCTCAAAGACTGTGCCTGCGATAGCTGTCCTGCATGCGGGCCGCCCATCGCGGCATTTCCAGTGAGAGCGCGCCGTTGTGGCGCTATCTCCATCTCCGCGGCTGGGGTTTGGGCGAGCAGGGTGGATTGAGCGGTCGACGTCGCAACTGCCGGCACGCTGGCGGTCTGACCATGACGCCCGGCTTCTGCCGTTCGTGTCACGAGAGGTCCGGCTGCCCCTTCGGGCGATGACGTCTTGGCGGAGGGAGCGACCGATCTTTCACCGCCCGATCTGAGCGGGGAGGTGCGCGCCTCTGAGCTCTCCGCGCGGATCGTCAGGGCTTGCTGAGAAGGGCCGCTCTCGACCATGGCGGCATTTTGCTGTGCCGGTCGAGCGTTGGCCTGGGGACCCGTCGGTGCCACGCCCGCACCGTTCATTGCCTTCTGCGACGCGGATGCGTTGGCGGCATCGCCTTTTAGGAGTTCGCTTGTTTGCCCGGTCAGGGTCGCGCCGGTGCCAGTGTTGCCCGCCCCGGGCACCGCCGGTCGGAGCAGGGGCGATGGGATTGCGTAGTCGACCCGGGTCGCGGCGCCGCCCGATCCGCCCACCGCATTGATGCTCGCCACTTGCCCACGCCCAACGCTGCTCGCGGCGGGCCCGCGCGCGACCGCATCTCTCTCAGCGACCGCTAGAGCATCGGAGAAACCGCTTCGGTCTTGGGTTTGCGGGAGAGCCGGCGCGTCCGACTGTCGCTCGCCCTTCTCGCCAGAACGGCGTGCCGTTCGATCCTTGTCAGACAGGGGGCCGGTGCTGGACGGCTCTCCACGTCCCTCCGCGCCTTTGGTCGTCGAAGGGGGCGCGCCGTCCGATGCGCCTGACGCCGTGTTCCCAGCGTCCCGGCCAGAGTGCCGGCCAACGCTCCGACCCGCATCCCAGCTCGCGTTCCGGCCCGCTTCTTGGCCTGACGTCGACCGGGCCCCGCCCTCGCGCATCGCTGCGCCGGACGATGCCAGACCGAGGGCCATTGCCGCTGTGGTCATACCCAACCCCGCATTCTGCCTGTCGGGCGTGTCTCTAGCAGTCGATCCCTAACCGGACGTTCACGACCATCCATTAGGGCTAAAGCAAGAACGAAAAGGAGATCCCATGGCTCTTCAGACGCCTTTCTCTGTCGCGGCATTGTCGATCGCGGGCGTCGCCCTGCGCCCTGGTCAGTCGCCGGTCTCTGGGGGACTGGGAGCGGGGGGGCCGTCAGCGGGTGCACCGCAAGGTACGACGCCCCTTCCGGCCACGGCGCTCCGGCTCGAGACCGCTTTTTTGACTGAGATGCTGCGCCATGCGGGCTTTGCTGAGCGGAGCGGCGCGCTCGGGGGTAAGCGGACCGAGGACCATATGGCGCCCTTCCTGCGCGAGGCTGTGGCGGCGCAGATGAGCCGGCGCGGCAGCATCGGGATTGCGAAGATGATCGCGGCTCGCCTGGAAGAGGGGGCGCAATCGCCCTCCGCCGATCCCGCCGTTGGGTCTGAGCAAAGCGCCGTTGGTGCCATGGCGGCTCGGAGGGATCCATGAGCCTGGGCGGAGAGACGGAGCCTGCGGTCCGCGATCCGGCGCTGCCGCCCGAGGATCTGCTGGCTTTGATCGCGGCCGGGGAGGCGATGTTGGCGCGGGAGCGCGAGGCGTGCCTCGCCGGCGCCTTTGTCGTGCTGCCGGGGCTTGCGGCGGAGAAGCGGGCCTTCGCGGGCCGGCTCGAGGCCGCCTTGGCGCAGCCTGAGGCGGGAGCGCCCCTCGATCGTGGGCGAATCGGACAGGCGATGGCTGGGCTTGCGCGCCTGCAGGAGACGGCGCGGGCGAACGAGCGCCTGTTGGCCGCGATGCGCGCGGGCGTGCGCCGCGCGGCGCGTGAATTGGCCCGTATGGCTGCCTCGCGTCGCGGTGCCGTCGCCTATGCACGCGATGGCTCGGAAATCCTCAGCCGCGAGGACGCGGCCGGACGATCGCGGCGGGCGTGATTAGCTCGTCTGCGTTTTACGCGCGCTTAGTGTTTCGCGGTCATACAGCGTGTCGCGCGGCACAGGCCGCATGGCCGGCGAGAAGCCGGTCCTCCTGTCAGAAGGCATTGCGGTGGTCGTCCCCCCGAACGGAGGGAGCGATCGATGGAAAACGCCGGCGCGGAAGGGCGCCATGCCGACGGAAGGATAGGAAATGACATCCAGCATTCTTACGAACCAGAGCGCGATGATCGCGCTGCAGAACCTGCGCAACACCAACAGCCAGCTGTCCGACATCAACAGCCAGATCTCGACCGGTAAGAAGGTCGCGACGGCGAAGGACAATGCTGCCGTCTTCGCCATCAGCCAGGTGATGGAGTCGGATGTGGCCGGCTTCCAGTCGATCACCGAATCGCTCTCGCTCGGCTCCTCGACGCTCGCCGTCGCCTCGAACGCGACGAATGAGATCTCGAGCCTGCTCAACGAGATCAAGGGCAAGGTTGTCGCCGCCCAGGAAGAGAACGTCGACCGTGCGACGCTGCAGAACGAGATCGAGCAGCTCGTCGGCCAGATCGATGGCATCACTGAGTCGGCGCAGTTCAACGGCCTCAACCTGCTGAACACCGAGGAAGAGATCTCGGTGCTCTCCTCGCTCAACCGCAGCAGCAGCGGCGCTGTCTCGAGCGACAGCATCGGCTTCACGGGTCGGAACTTCACCGCCGATGCCGGTGCCGTGGGCACGGGCGCCAGCGGCAAGAACGCCTCGATCTCGGGCACGGGCGTGACCGCCGGCACCTCGACGATCGAGTTCACCTCCTCGGCCGGTTTCGTGACCGACGCTGGCGGTGCGGCGGACTTCTACCGCCTCGAGGTGGACAACATCACTATCGATGTGAGCGCGGCTGACATCCAGGCCGAGGGTATCGTCGCCGCCGGCGCGGATGCGACCGACGAAGACGTGGCCGAGTTCCTGGCCCGCGCGATCAACGGCACGCTGACGGCCGATCCCTCCAAGAACCTCGGTATCCAGGGTGTGACCGCAACGGTCGGCGCCAACGCCGGTACCCCGGCCAACGCCGAACTGACCATCAGCTCGACCTCGTCGGAGGACATCTCGATCGCCGATGACGACACCAGCGCCGCTGGTGCCACCGGTGCGCCGTCCTCTGCGTCGCTGGCGGCTGTGGTCGGCGAGACGAACACGCGCGCTTCGGTCGGCCTCGACCTCGTCGACGCCAACGCGGCGGCAGCGGGCGAGACCTTCGCCATCACCGTTGGCGACAACACCTTCACCTTCACGAACGACGCCACCAACCCGGCCACCACGGCTGCGGCGGCGACGGAGATCGTGGATGCGCTCAACGCCGATGCCGAGGCTCAGGGTATCGACGACGTGCTCTTCGAGGTGGACGGCACCACCAACACGCAGATCAATGTCGTCAACCTGAACTCGGAAGAGGGCTTCGACATCAGCTTCTCGACCACCTTTGGCACCAACGCGGGCAACGTGAACCAGCTGGCCCCGGCCGTGAACGCAGCGGACGCTGGTGCGGTGAACATCGATGTGTCGGGCAACGTCCTCGAGGGCGACAGCTTCACCGTCGAAATCGGCACGACCACCGCGACCTATGTGGCCGGCAAGAACGAGGACGTGAACGATGTCATTCGCGGCCTGCAGAACGTGATTGCCGCCGACGGTCCGTCGGATGTGATCACCACGCTCAACTTCGCGGCTGACCCGGACAGCGATGTCGCCTCGATCTCGATCGAGAGCGTCGAGGGTAAGACCGTGGGTCTGAGCGAGGCGCGCGGTGGCACCGAGTCGACCGGTGATCTTTACGGCCTGTCGCGTCTCGACGTGACCACGGCCGAGGGCGCGGAGCGGGCTCTCAACACCATCGAGAACCTGATCCAGACCAACATCGGTGCCCAGGCCGACTTCGGTGCTTCCGAGCGCCGGATCGAGATCCAGTCGGACTTCATGAGCTCGCTGATCGACAGCTTCAAGTCGGGCATCGGCGCGCTGGTCGATGCGGACCTCGAAGAGGCCTCGGCCCGTCTGCAGGCCCTGCAGGTTCAGCAGCAGCTCGGCGTTCAGGCCCTCTCGATTGCCAACCAGGCGCCGCAGAACATCCTGGCCCTGTTCCGGTAAGAGGCGTCGGTCCCGGCCAAGGGTCGGGACCCGCCACAGCCGCGGCCGATCGCGCCGTGGCACATCAACAAGGCGACCGGCCCTCCGGGGCCCGTCGCACCACCGGCGCCGAGAGAGGAACGTCTCATGAATGCCCCCCGACTGTCGCAAAGCGCCTACGGCGCTGCAAACCGCGCTCTCGGAACGCCGCGCTCAATCGAAGGCGCCGTGCTCACCCAGGTGACGGGCCAGCTGCGCGCCGCCACGGCGCCGGACGCCCCTTTCCCGGCGCTCGTCTCCGCGGTCGATGCAAACCGCCGCCTATGGACGACGCTCATCGCCGATCTGGGCAGCAGCGATAACGCGCTACCCGAGGCCCTCCGAGCTCAACTCATTTCACTCGGCATCTTCGTGCTGCGCCATGGCGAGAAAGTGGTGCGCCGGGAAGCGGAGGCAGGACCGATCCTCGAGATCAACGCAGCCGTCATCCGCGGCCTGCGCGGTGACCCCGTCGGCGACCCCGTCGTCGCCGTGGCAACGAGCTGACGAGGCCCGCCATGCCCGGCCTTATCCTCAAGCTCCGCGCCCATGAGCAGATCCTGGTCAATGGCGTCGTGATGCAGAACGGTGAGCGCAACACGCGGCTCATCATCAAGACACCCGACGCCAAGATCCTTCGGCTGCGCGATGCGATCCACCCCGATGAGGTGGACACGCCCGTCAAACGGGTCTGCTACGTCGCCCAGCTGCTCGTCGCCGGGGAGACGCCGGCGGAAAAGGCTGTGCCGGAGCTCACGCGCGGGATCGCGCAGCTGGCAGAGGCGCTGCAGGGTGTGCCGACCGGCGATGCGCTTGATGAAGCGCGTCGAGCGCTCGCGGCCGAGAACTTCTATGGTTGCCTCCGCCATCTCCGGCAGTTGCTGCCCATCGAGGCGGATCTGCTCGGCAAGGCGCGGAACGGCGCGTCCCCAGCCAGCGCATCCGCCACAGCGGGTCTGGCCGGACAGCGTGACTTGCCGCGTCGCAGCAGTGCCGCGCCAGCCATCGGCCGCGCGACCGCGTCACCCTCACCTACGCCTGCGTCCGTGCCCCAATCTGCGGCCCCATCCGCGCCAGCACAGGCATCGGCGGGCGGCTCGCGGCGGTTGTCGGCAAGGGAGCGTCCCATGGGCCTCAGGCGATCCGGAGAGACGCCATGACCTTTCAACCGGCCATCCCAACCGGCGGACTGGCCGGGCTGCGCTTTCTGGATGCGACCTACGATCGGCAGTTCGACACCTTTTCGCGCAGTCCGATCGTTGAGCGCGAGATCGACTATTTTCGGGAGAACGCGGCATCCGCGACCACGGCAGAGGCGCTGGTCGGCGATCGCCGGCTGCTGCAGGTCGCGCTGGCGGCTTTCGGGCTCGAAGACGAGCTGCCCAAGCGCGCCCTGATCAGAAAGGTGCTGGAGGAGGGCTCGGTCGCCCCCGATAGCCTGGCCAATCGCCTGGTCGATCCGGCCTGGCGTCGCTTTACGGCCGCTATGGGCTACGGTGATCTCGGTGGGCGTCTTGGGCGTGAGGGGGTGCGTGAGGAGATCGCCGAGCAGTATCGGGTGCGCCAATTCGAACGCGCGGTGGGCGACTCGGATGTGGACCTGCGCCTCGCCCTCAATTTCCGCCGTGAGATCTCGGACATTGCGGGCAGCGACAACGTCGATCGGACGGGCTGGTTGCGCGTGATCGGCTCTCAACCGCTGCGCATCGTGGTGCTTGGTGCGCTCAACTTGCCGGATGAGATCGGCGCCCTCGATGTCGACGATCAGGTGGAGCGGATCTCGGATCGCGCCGATCGTGTCTTCGGCAGCCGCTCGCCCGGCATCTTCACTGAAGCAGCCGTTGTTGAGCGGGCCGTCGAGCGCTTTCTTCTGACGAGTGCGGCCAATTCGGGGGTACTGGATCTAACATCGCCCGGCGGCACGGCGCTGACGCTTCTGCAATCGGGCGGTCTCGGCGCCGGGGCGCAGGCTGGCCTCTTCGCCTCGCGGTTCTAATCAGCGTCGGCCACCTGGTCACGGGGCGTTAAGCACCTCTGGGCTAACACTGGGGCATCCAAGCCAAGAAGGGCCCCCAGGATGCTGTCCGATCTGCCGATCATCCAGAATGCCGGATATATGGCGCGCCATGCGGCCACGCGTGCGAGCGTGATTGCCGAAAACCTCGCCAACGCGGACACCCCGGACTATCGGGCACGTGATCTACCGGATTTCGCGACCGTGATGCGGAACGGCGCTGACAACGGCGCGGGGCTATCGACGGTTGCGGCGCGGGCGACGCGGGAGGGCCATGTGTCAGCGCCCTTCGACCGTCCCTCAAAGGGCATGCCCCCAGCCACCCCCATCGATATGCCGCGCGCGCCCAACGGGAACAATGTGGTCATCGAGGATCAGACGATGCGCGCGGGCCAGGCTGAGTCGCAGCATCGCCTCGCGCTCTCGGTCTATGCCCAGACGATCGATCTGATGCGTCTTGGCCTAGGCCGGATGCGATAGGGGGTCGTGCCATGATGGAACTCAAGAAAGCCATGCAATCCGCGGCGAGTGCCATGAGCGCGCAAAGCCTGCGGCTTCGGCTGACGAGCGAGAACATCGCCAATGCGGACACGCCCGGCTACCGCCGCAAGCTGACGAGTTTCGAGGCGGCCCTCCAGCGGGAGACCGGCGCCACCATGGTTCGCCCGGGTCCCGTGCGGCTCTCGGAGGCGCCGATGCAGCAGACCTATGATCCAGGCCATCCGCTCGCGGATGAGCGTGGGATGGTGGCCAGCTCGAACGTCGATCCGATCATCGAGATCGCCGACGCGCGGGAGGCGGGGCGCTCCTACGAGGCCAACCTCTCGCTCTACGATCAGGCCCGGCGCATGCGCGGCAGCCTGCTCGACCTGCTAAATCGATAGGCGCCGCTGGCGTCACAACTAGGATCGGAGAAACCGATGACCCCCGAAACGAGCCTCGCAACCTCGCTCTATGCCGGCCTGCGCCAGGGCGCCACGACCCCGTCTCTCGATGGCAATGCGTCCGCCGGCTCCAGCTTTTCGCAAACCCTGGCGGAGGCTGCACGCGCTCTCGAAGCCTCACTCGGACAGGCCGAGACCTCGGCAACAGCATCGGTCAGCGGCACCGGCGATATGCAGGGCCTCGTCGAGGCGCTGTCCTCCGCCAAGATGGCGGTCGAAACCGCCGTGGTCATGCGCGACCGCGTGGTCGAGGCCTATCAGGAAATCCTCCGCATGCCGGTCTGATCGAGCCATCCGCCTATCCGCTTAAAGCTCCGCGAGAGCGCCCGAGGGGGAGCCGCCAGAATGGATGTCGCCGGCCTTGTCGATCTGATGCGCGAGACCGCATGGACCGGTCTCCTCATCTCTGCGCCGATCCTCACTGTCGCCCTTGTGGTTGGCATCGTGATCGGGCTCTTGCAGGCCCTCACCTCGATCCAAGAGCTGACGCTAACCTTCGTGCCGAAGCTCATCGCCATTGTCATCGTCTTCGTGATCACGGCGACCTTCATGACCAATGGTCTCGTCCGGCTGTTCCAGGACACGATCCTGCCGATGGCGGAACAGATCTGAGGGATGGGACGCGGACCGCTCTTCTCGGCGCCAGGACTAGGCACCCTCGGGCGTCGTCTCTTAGGAGCGTTCGGCCGGATGTTCCTGTTTGTGATCCTGACGATCGTCTTAACGATCGCCGTTGGGACAGTCTCCATCACACCGTCCATGGCGCGTGTGACCCCCGAACCGGCGGCGACATGTCTCGATGCGGGCGCGGCCGCCGCGCGCCGCCATGGTGTGCCGCGGGCCCTGATGGCGGCGATCGCGCATGTGGAGACGGGCCGTCCAGATCCCTGGCCCTGGGCGATGAACGCGAGGGGGCGTGGATCCTGGTTCGCCTCGAGGGATGAGGCGCTACGCGCAGCTGCGGCACGGCTCAAACGCGGCGATCGCGCCTTCGACATCGGTTGTTTCCAGCTTAATCACCGCTGGCATGGCGATGCCTTCGCAACGCTCGAGAGCATGATCGATCCGCAGCGCAACGCCGACTACGCGGCGCAGTTTCTGGCGGCCCTCTTCGATGAGACGGGGTCCTGGGTTACGGCAGCGGGGTTCTACCACTCGCGCACACCGCAGCATGCCACCCGCTATCGCAACCGGCTTGCCCGCCATGTCGATCTTGCCGCACTCGGCACGGCGCGCCAGGCGGGGGACGCTGGCGGCGATGCGAACGACCAGCGCGACGCTCCAAGCACGCCCGCGAAGGGACCGCGCTTCGCGCGCGTGACGAGTGCCGGTGGTCTCGCCATCACCCTCGGGCAACGGCGTGTGACGCCGCTCATTGCGCCGGAACAGAGCCAGGAGGGCGATATACAGACCGGTGTTCCTGGCGCCGGCGGCCGCCTGACCTGGCTCCGGCCTGCGCAAGGCCATCTGTTGCAGGGGCGGGACGGGCAGGCGCGCCGGCCTCGGCTACTCGCCCCTCTGTCGGGAGGGCGCGGCGGATGAACGCCATGGTCGATCGGATCCTGTCCGGCAGTGTGACCCAGATCTCGCCGAGCACGCTCTTTCAGCCGACGGTTCTGCTCGCGCTCGCGCTGATGGCCGTCATCTGCATGATGATCCTGCCGATGCCGGCCTGGCTCCTGGACATCGGGCTTGCGGCATCCTTCGCCCTCGCGATCCTGATTTTCACGATTACGCTCTTTATCCAGCGCCCGCTCGAGTTCTCCGCCTTTCCGACCATCCTCCTCGGCGCGTTGATGCTGCGCCTCGCGCTTAATGTGGCCTCCACCAAGCTGATCATCGGTGAGGGGCATACGGGGACGGGCGCTGCCGGCGGCGTGATCGAGGGCTTTGCCAGCTTCATCATGGGCGGGAACATCTTCCTCGGCCTCGTCGTCTTCTGCGTCCTGCTGATCGTCAACTTCGTCGTGATCACCAAAGGCGCGGGGCGTATGGCGGAGGTCGGCGCGCGCTTCGCCCTTGATGCCATGCCCGGCAAACAGCTCGCGATCGACAGCGATATGGCCGCGGGCGCCCTCAGCCATGCAGAAGCCAAGGAACGCCGTCGGATCGAGCAGGAGGAGACGACCTTCTACGGCTCCCTCGATGGTGCTTCCAAATTCGTCAAAGGCGACGCGATCGCGGGCCTCCTGATCACGCTTCTCAATCTCGTCATGGGCCTAGCGATGGGGATCGGGGCCCATGGGCTAAGCCTCGGCGAAGCGGTGGAGACCTATTCGATCCTGACGGTGGGCGATGGTCTCGTCAGCCAGATCCCAAGTGTCATCACCTCGATCGCGGCTGCGCTCCTGCTCTCCAAGGGCGGTGTGGTTGGGACGGCGGATCGGGCCATCGCGGGCCAATTGGGCGGCTATCCGGCAGCCCTTGCCACAGTTGCGGGGCTGATGGGTCTCTTCGCTTTCGTGCCTGGTCTGCCGTTTCTGCCCTTCATCCTCGGGGGGGCTCTCTTGGGGGCGACGGCGCTTCTCGCACAGGCGGCCGGAGACGAGACGGCTGATCCGGAGGTCGAAGAGGACGTTGAGGAGGGGATCCTCGGGCGCGAGCGTCCGCTCGGCGATCTGATCGACGTGGATGAAATCCACGTGCGCTTCCACCCCACCCTGCTGCCCGCGATGATCGCGCCGGGGGCAGGGCTCGAGGCGCGGATCACGAATATGCGCCGCCATATCGCGACAGAGTTCGGCTTTATCATGCCCGATGTGCGGCTGACGGATGATCCGCTCCTGCCGGAGAACAGCTACGCCGTCCATATCCACGGCACAGAGACCGCGCGTGCGACGCTTGAGCCGCGGGGGGTGATGGTGCTCTTGGACGAGACCCAGCCCCTGGCCACGCCCGGGCGCGATACCACCGAGCCTGTCTATAACGCCCCCGCGCGCTGGATCGCGGCCGATGCGCAGGAAGAGGCGACCCTCCTCGGCCTGCCGGTGATCACCCCATCGGAAGTGGTCGCGGCCCATCTCTTGGAGACTGTGAAGGCCAATCTCGGCCGGCTCTGCACGCGCCGCGCCGTTCGTCGTCTGCTCGATGAGTTCTGCAAACCCTCGGACCCGTCGCGGGCAGAGAGCAATGCGAAGCTGCTCGATGAATTCGTGCCCGATCGTGTGCCTGTGGACCTGCTGCAGACGGTGCTGCGGGGTCTGCTCGAAGAGCGGGTGCCCGTGCGCAACCTGCAGATCATCCTGGAGGCGACGGCGGAGGCGCGCAGCGCCGGGCTCTCGGCCGATGCGACGATCGAGCATGTGCGCCGTCGCATCGCCTTTCTCATGGTGGCACGGCTCGTGGATGGGCAGGGGCGGCTCTCGCTCATTCAGCTCGACGAGGGGTGGGAGCAGCTCTTCAGGGAGCATGAGACCGTCGTGGCGGAGGGTGCGCCGCCCGATGTCGCGCTGCCCCCCGAAGCCTTCAATCGCCTGGCCAGCGGCGTACGGAACGCGCTCGCCGGCCCCGCCCGCGCTGGCACGACCGCCGCCCTCGCCACCAGCGCGCCCCGGCGCCGCTTCCTGAGCGAAGTGCTGGATGCAAAGGGCGTTCCCGTCCCGGTTCTCTCCTTCGAGGAGATCGGCAGCCGGACGCCGCTCGCCTTGGTCGGGACCGTCGCGGTGGATGGCTCATGAGAACCGCCGGCCCGAGCCATGGTCGTTCTTCTGCGTCCAGCTCTGCCCCCAGCCGAGGGTGCGCTCTGTCACAAAACCAGTGGTGCGGTACCGCACTGATACTGCCGCCCGACATGGTGGCGGGTCTGCTCGGGTTCGCGCCTGCCCGGCGCTGCGAGGCCGGACGCTTGCCCTCCACAGACCCTCGGCCAAGTGCGAGCCACTCGGGTCCAGCGCATGCCGAGGGTCTCTACCGCCATCATCGGCCGGGCGCCCGCGCAGAACCCTCTTGCAGGCCATGGCGCCGCACAACCGTGTCGCCACTTTCTGCGGCAACGCCCCTGGCGGTGGCGCTAGCGAGGAAGAACGCGGCGTGCGGTACCTGCGCCCATCACGTACCGATCGCCTGGGGGTGCCTGTGATCGGGGACGATACAGCGCTGATCGCGCCGCTGAAGGCGATGGTGGAGGGCGCGCCGCCCTATATCTTCGCGGCCGCCGGGGTCTTCGCGCGCGTTGGGGCCGCGCTCTTCTTCCTACCCGGGATCGGGGAGATGGCGGTTCCGATGCGCCTGCGCCTCGCCATCGCGCTGGCCATCGCGGTGGTTCTGGCCCCGATCGTCGCAGGTTTCGCGCCGGTAGCCCCTCTGACGCCGGGAACGCTCACCATCGTCCTGATCGCCGAGGCGGGGGCCGGGCTCGTGATTGGGCTCAGTTTCCGCCTTCTCATCCATGCCCTCCAAATCGCGGGCACCGTCGCTTCTCAGAGCGTCACGATCAGCCATCTCTTCGGCAATGCCATCGCAGGGGAGGCGGAGCCTTCGCTGGCCAGCTTTCTGGCCATGGGTGGGGTCGCGGTGGCGCTCGCTGCGGGGCTGCATGTGGATGCCGTCGCCGCCCTCGCCACGCTTTACGACGTGCTGCCCTTCGGTCTGGGCCTTGCAGGCGGGCCCGTGGCGGAGTGGTCGACCGCTCGGGTGGGGGAAACCTTCGCGCTCGGCCTGGGGCTTGCCATCCCCTTCGTTCTCGCAGGTTTTGCTTACAACATGGCACTCGGTGCGCTCAGCCGTGCGATGCCGCAGCTGCTCGTGGCGCTCGTCGGCGTGCCCTTCCTGGTGGGTCTCGGGATGGCCGTTCTGTGGCTCGCTCTGCCGGAGATCTTCGCACGCTGGCTCGAAGCTCTCGCCATCATCGCCGACAACCCCCTAGCCGGGCCTTTCGGGCGCGGGTCTTGAGGCTGGGATGAGCGGCTCGGAAGACGAAGGCCAAGAGAAGAGCCTAGAGGCCACGGAAAAGCGCCGGGAAGAAGCGCGCGCAAAAGGCGATCTGCCCCGGGCACCGGATGCGCAGACCGCGCTCGCCTATCTTGGCTTCACTCTCGCCGTCGTGCTGTCGATCAGAGATGCGGTGACGGAGACGGGCATGCTCCTGCATCCGTTCCTTGCAGAGCCCGAGGAATTGGGCCTGCGTCTTCTGGCGGGTGAGGCTGGCCTGCACGGCGGGCTTGCCTGGCGGCTCTTCGTGGCGTCAGGGCCGCTCCTGCTCGCGCCGGCCGCGCTGATCATCGTCTACCTGATCGCGACCCGGAGTATCGTCCTCGCCCCCGACCGGGTGGTGCCGAAGCTCTCGCGGATCTCGCCCATCGAGAATGCGGGACAGAAGTACGGGACGCATGGCTTGGTGGAGTTCGCGAAGAGCACCACGAAGCTCCTGGCGCTGCTGGTCGTCCTCGGCATCGCGCTCACCGGGCATCTTGGCGAGATCGCGCGGGGCGCGCATGTGGAAGCACGGCTGATGGCGCGCGCGCTTGAGAGCCCGCTGGCGAGCGTCCTCGGCGGGGCCCTTGCTGTGGCGATCCTGGTCGGCTTGGCGGATTTTTTCTGGCAACGCCATTCCCATTCGGTGCGGCTGCGCATGAGCCATCAGGAAATGAAGAAGGAGTTGCGCGACGCGGAAGGTGATCCGCAGCTCAAGGCGCGCCGCCAGGACAGGGCGCGCGAGATCGCCAATAATCGCATGCTGGACGCGGTGCCGAAGGCGGCCGTGGTGATCGCCAACCCAACCCACTTCGCCGTCGCGCTTGCCTGGAACCGCGCGCCCGGGACGGCGCCCTCCTGCGTGGCCAAAGGGGTGGATGAGATCGCTCTGCGCATCCGAGAGCGTGCCGAGGAGGCCGATGTGCCGGTGCAGGAGAACCCTGCCGTTGCCCGCGCCCTCTTCGCCACAACCGAGATCGGCGCCGAGATCGCGCCCGAATACTACCGCGCGGTCGCCGCGGCCGTGCTCTTCGCCGATGAGATGCGGGCACGAAGGCGGGGTGTCGCCATCACGCAGCCCTCATCGCCGCCCGGCGCGGACCAAGGGCGCGAGACGGGCGGGGCCGGGCCGACCGCACCGGCAGGTCCCGCGCCCCGCCGCGACGCTCTCCCGCGCCCACCACCCTGGGACGATGCTGAGGCGACCGGGCGGTGATGGCCTGCATAAGCCTCCAATCGAATGCCGCCCCAGCCCGATGCCGACGCTGCGGGACCCAAGCGCCCCGCGATCGACTTATGGATCCTCGGGCTCGGCAGGCTCACCCGGGATCGCATAGCTGCCGTTCAGCCAGCGGGCGAGGTCCACATCGGCGCAGCGCTTGGAGCAGAAGGGCCGAAAGCGTGGCTCAGCGGGCCGGCCGCAGATCGGACAGGGCTCGGCCTGTGCCATTTTGCGCCTCTGCGTCATCAGTCTCTCCGCAATGCTCCTGAGGTGGGCTTTTCTCGTGTAGTAAAGGAGATAACGGCCGAGGCGCTCAAGGCGTCGATGCGTCGTTAGAGGGCGAAGGGGACATCAGCGGTCGATGCGCGACAGAGCCTCGATGATCGAGCGACCCTTGCGGGAGGCGGTGCGCGCGCCGGAGAGCCCGCCAGTGCCGCCTCCGCAGGCGCCTGCGCTCTGGCATCGGGCGGTCTCCGGGGCGTCGAAGGCGCTCCTGCCGATTGCAATCCTGCTCGGTGCCGCGGAGGCGTGGCATCGGATCGCGGATACGGCCCCGCCGCCGCTGCGCAGCGAGCGCGTGGTCCTTCCCAGGATCGTTGAGACGACGCCAGCGCTCTCCGCTGTGGCGGGCCCGCGCGTCGAGGCTTTCGGGACCGCAGAGGCGGCCCGGTCCGTCACATTGACCGCCGAAGTCACGGCGCGGATCGCAGCGGTCCACCCCCGTCTCGTCCGCGATGGCGCGCTGCAGGCCGGCGACACCGCCCTTAGGATGGACGATGTCGATCTGCGCCTCGCCGTGACAGAGGCTGAGGCGCGCGTTGCCGAGATCGATGCGCGGATCACGATGGAGGAGGGGCAGGCGGATCGCGCGCGACGGGACTTCGAACGCCTGCCCCTCAACGTCACCGAACAGCAGCGCGCCCTGATCCTGCGCGAGCCGCAGATGGCGGAGTTGCGGGCCGCGCGTGCGGCGGCAGTCGCGGCCCGCGATCGCGCGGCCGAGGCGCTGAGCCGGGCTGCGATCATCGTCCCCTTCGACGGGATCGTGTTGGAGGAGAGCGTTGAGCCCGGCGCTGTCCTGACGGCGGGGACCGCGGCCGCCCGGATTGCCGCGATCGACGCCTTTGAGACGCGCCTTGCGGTACCGCTCGATGCGCTCGGTTGGATTGCAGTGGGTCAGCCCGTCACGCTCTCCCAACCCGGGACGGGCGATCCCGAGGGCACGGCGCGGCAAGGGCGGGTCGTGCGCATCAGCCCAGCGCTTGCCGATGGCGGGCGGCTCGCCGTCGTCACCGTGCGGATCCCCGACCCGCTGGCGCTCGACCCCGAGAACGCCGGCCGCGCACCGATCCGCCTCGGCAGCTATCTGGCCGCGGAGATCGAGGGGCGTCCGATCCCCAACGCCGTTGCACTCCCGCGAGTGTTCCTCCGCCCCGGGGAGACGGCCTGGGTTCGCACTGCAGAGAACACCCTCGACCGGCGGGCATTGACCATCGCTTGGGAAGGGGCGGAGACCCTGATTGTCACCGAGGGGCTGGCGCCGGGGGACGAGATCATCACCACCGATCTTGGCGTCTATACCCAGGGCATGGCCGTCCGCCTGGCCGAGGAGGTGTCGCCCCCCGAGGCTGCGGAATGAGCGAGACCGCGGCATGAGCGAGGGCGTCGGCATAAGAGAGGCCGCGCCATGAGACCGGAGGGCACTGCCCCTCCGCCGCCGCCTGACCGGCTCAAGCGCGGCGGGGTGATCGGATGGACGGCGCGCCATCCCGTCCTGCCAAACCTCGTGATGCTGATCCTCCTGATCGGTGGCCTGCTGACCATTGGCGATCTGCGCAAGCAGCTCTTCCCCGACTATGAGGTGAGCCAGCTCAGCGTGATCATGACGCTGCCGGGGGCGACGGCCGAGGAGATGGCCGAGGCGGTGACGGACAAGGTGGAGGACGCGGTCGCGGGCCTCGCCGTCTGGGACATGCAGTCCTGGACCCGGGATGGCAAAAGCGAGGTCTATTTCCACGTTCGCAACCTGGCGGAGAGGGGCCGGGTGCTGGCGGAGGTGCAGCAGGCCGTGGCCAGCATCGAAGGTCTGCCCGAGGATATCGATCCACCGCTGATCCGCGTCCAGGCGCCCGTCAGCACCATCGCGCATGTGCAGGTGCATGGTGATGTCGACCCGCTGGTCCTGCGCCGCGCGGCCGAGCTTGTGCGCGATAGGTTGGAGGCCGAGGAGGGGATCAGTCGCGTGGCCATGCGCGGTGCCTCGGATCATGAGCTTGCCATCGAAGTGCCGCGTGCCGTTCTTCGCGCCACGGGGCTGACGATCGAGGAGATCGCCGCGACCGTCCGTCGAGCGACCCAGACCCGCGCGGGTGGTCAGCTCGATACGGGCCGGGGTGAGCTGTTGCTGACGGTCGAGGGCCGGCTTGATGGCGTTTCGGCCTTCGAGAACCTGACGCTGACCGCCGAGGATGGGCGGATCCTACGCCTTGGTGAGATCGCGACGATACGTCGAACCTTTGCCGCCAATGACAGTCGCCTGCTTTTCGACGGGGAGCCGGCGATCAGCCTTCGGGTACAGCAGCATGGCGACGAGACGCCGTCCGGGATCTCCGAGGCCACGGCGCGGGCCGTCGCCGAGGTGCAGCGCGTGCTGCCGCGCGCCATCGGGGTCACCGTCAGCAAGGATCGCAGCCTCCTCTTTGAGGATCGCGTCTGGCTGCTGGTGCGCAACGGCGCCGTCGGGCTCCTGCTCGTGCTCGTGCTGCTCTCGCTGTTTCTCGAGGTTCGGCTCGCCTTCTGGGTCGCCGTCGGCATCCCCACGGCCTTTCTCGGCACCTTCCTGCTGCTGCCGGCGGCCGGTGTTAGCCTCAATCTCGTCTCGCTCTTCGCCTTCATCCTCGCCCTCGGGCTGGTGGTCGACGACGCGATTGTGGCTGGCGAGAACATCTATGAGTATCGCGAGCGCGGGCTCGATCGGGTGGAGGCGGCGGTGCAGGGCGCGCGCGACATTGCCGTGCCGCTCTCCTTCTCCATCATCACCAACATCATCGCCTTCCTGCCGCTGGCCCTTGTGCCGGGCTGGTTCGGACGGTTCTGGGTCGTGATCCCCATCGTCGTGGCGGCGGCTTTCGTGATCAGCTGGCTTGAGGCGCTTTTTGTTTTGCCGGGCCATCTCGCCTCGGTGCGGGAGCGTCCAAAGGGGCGGGCGGGCGTGTTGGAGCGGGTCCGCAGCGCGCTGTCCGCCGGGCTCGCCAACCTCGTTGCCCGGGTCTACGTGCCGCTCCTCGGCACCGCGATCTCCTGGCGCTACACGACCATCGCTCTGATGATCGCGCTTCTCGTCGTCACGATTGCCTATCCGGTCTCGGGGCGCATGGGCTTCAGCCTCTACCCCCCGATCCCGCGTGATACGGTCACGCTCAAGCTCGGGCTCGACCGCTACGTGACCGATGCCGCCCGTGAGGAGGCGGCCGTGGCCCTTGAGGATGCCATCGCTCGCATTGCCGAGGCCAATGGCGGCACCCGCATGGTGCGCCATGTGCTAGGCGAGATCGAAGCGCAGGTGATCGAATACGAGGTCTATCTCGCCCTGCCGAGCGTCCGCACGCTCGACAGCATCGCGTTCGCCGAGGCTGTTCGCGCCGAGCTTGGAGCCTTGCCGCAAGTACGCTGGAGCAACTTCAAGGCGCGGTTCGGGGGCGGCAACGATCAGGTCGGTCTCTCCATCGACATCACGCATCGCGACCGGGAGGTGCTGCGCCGTGCCTCGGAAGTGCTCAAGGACCGTCTGCGTTCCTACGACGGGGTCAAGAGCGTCTATGGCGGCCTGCACCGCGGGGGAGACGAAATCAGCTTTCGGGTCACCGAGGCTGGGCGGGCCATGGGTTTCACCTCGGCGGAGGTTGGCGCTCAGGTGCGCGCAGCCTTCACCGGCGTCGAGGCGCTGCGCCAACAGAGCGATGGGGAGGAGCTGCGCATACGCGTGATCCTGCCGCCCAAGGAGCGGCGCTCGATCTATGCCTTGCGCAACCTGGTCCTGCGCGCGCCCGATGGGGCGGAGGCGCCGCTCTATGCGATTGCCGATGTGCTCGAGGGGCGTTCGGAGGGCGAGATCCAGCGGATCGACGGTCGCCCGCGCGCCCAGGTCAATGGCCAGATCGCGCCGCCCGAGTTCGAGAGCACGATCGCGCGCGATCTTGCGCGGACCCTGCTGCCGGCGATCGAGGAGGACTTTCCGGGGCTCACCACAAGGCTCTCGGGGGACGAGCAAACCAAACGTGAGACGCTGGAGAGCCTGCAGATCACGATCGGGTTCGCGCTCGCGCTGATGTATGGGGCTCTTGCGATCCCGTTCCGCTCCTGGGTGCAGCCGGCGATTGTGATGGCCGCGATCCCCTTCGGCTTCTCGGGTGCGGTGATCGGGCATCTGATCATGGGGATGGGGCTGTCTGTTGTCTCGCTCTTCGGCGTGATCGCGCTCGGCGGGGTGGTGATCAACGCCGCTCTCGTGATGATCGACTATGCCAACAAGGCGCGGGCGGCGGGCGCGGGCCCGCAGGAGGCGATGATGCGCGCCGGGCAGCGCCGCTTTCGCCCGATCCTGCTGACGACGCTGACGACCTTTGGCGGGCTCGCGCCGATGATTTTCGAGACCTCGGTGCAGGCGCGGTTTCTCGTGCCGATGGCCGTGAGCCTCGGCTACGGCATCGTCTTTGCGACCGCCATCGTGCTGTTCCTGATCCCCTGCCTCTACATGGTGCTTGAGGATCTGCGCTGGCTCCTCAATCCCCGACGTGCGGCGACGGCGGAGGGATGAGGAGGCGGCCTCGGCCGAGGAGGCCTGTCAGATCAGGCTCGTGAGCGGCCGACGCTCACGTTTGCGCTGCAACTCGAAGAGCCCCATCACCGTCCAGCCATGAGCGACCGTCTCCACGGGATCGCGTTTCAGCGCCGCTTTGATCGCACCCTCGAGTGTCCGACGGTCCTTCTTCGCCATGGGCGCGAAATCGACGACGACCTGGCCGCCGAGCCCGCGCAGGCGCAGCTGTCGAGGTAGTTCGCGCGCGGCCTCGATGTTGGTCTTCAAGCCGGCTGCGGGCGAGAAGTCACCGCCCGAGTTCACATCGACCGCCACGAGCGCTGCGGCCGGTTCGATCCGCAGGTTGCCGCCAGAGGGCAGGGCCGCATCGCTCTGGCGCAGCGCCTCGATCGCATCCCAAACGCCGAAATGGTCGAAAGCGCCGGGACCCGTCTCGAGCCGGCCCTCCCATTCGCGCTCAGCGATCTCGGCGGCTGTGGGAGCCGTGCGCGCCGGCCCAGGTTCGGCCACAGCATCGGCTCGAATGGCTTCTGCGATGACCTGTCGGACGTCCGCAGCCAGGTCCCGCGGATCGCTGCCCTGCGCGGCGGATCGGATAATCAGGCCCGGATCCTCCCAGAAGGGTGCCGCCTCGCCATCCGCGGTCGCTCCCCCCTCCTTCACCACGGCCTCGGCCACGGCCAGGAGGCGCGCGCGTTCGTCCTCGTCACGGATCTGGCGCGAGATGTTGAGGCCCGGATTGCCGGGGGTGAAGATCGCGGTGCGTGAT
>JBCCLX010000018.1:0-21746 GCA_039026635.1 Pseudomonadota bacterium | reverse complement strand
ATCGCGCCCTCGCCCATGGCTCATGCGCACGGGACGGCAGAGACCAGCAAGCGCCGGCCCCAGGATCTCCTCCCCGCGCAGCAGGACCTCCGGCTCCGCAAAGCCCTGACGCTCCGCCGCGCGGCCGAGGCGCGCGGCGATCCCATGGCCGGCAGCGACGAAGCCACCGCGTCGGCGCGGTGTGGGTACAGGCCGAGGAGGCGCCTCGGCCGCGGCGCCCTGCCGCGGGCGTGACGGGGTCTTGCGGCCGCCGCTGCCCTTGCCCTTCGATGCTGCCATGCGCTTGCCTGTCACTGTCGGGGGTGAGGCCCCCCTCGTTTTGCCATTGTTCTAGACTTAGGGGAACTGGCCGCGGGCTGACAATCGGGAGGCGGTCACATGGCCCTGGCAGCACGGACAACCGATGGGCTGGACGCACCGAGGGCGCGGACCCTGCTCGAGTGGTACGACCACCATGCCCGCAGCCTGCCCTGGCGGACGGGCCCTAAGGCGCGGCGCGCGGGCGCGCGGCCCGATCCCTATCGGGTCTGGCTCTCGGAAGTGATGCTGCAGCAGACGACGGTTGCCACCGTCACCCCGCGCTTCGAGGCTTTTCTGGCGCGTTGGCCCACGGTGGAGGCGCTGGCGGCGGCCCCGCGTGAAGCGGTTCTCGCTGAATGGGCGGGGCTCGGCTACTACGCCCGCGCCCGCAATCTGCACGCCTGTGCCGTGGCCGTTGCGGAGGAGCATGGCGGGCGGTTTCCGGAGACGGAGGAGGGTCTGCGCACCCTGCCCGGCATCGGCGCCTATACCGCCGCCGCCGTCGCCGCCATCGCCTTCGATGTGCCGGCTGCCGTGATGGACGGGAATGTGGAGCGGGTGATGGCCCGCGTCTTTGCCGAGCACGACCCGCTGCCGGGCGTCAAACCGCGCCTCTACGCCCATGCCCTGCGCCTCACGCCCGAGGACCGGCCGGGCGATTATGCCCAAGCCGTCATGGATCTCGGCGCCACGATTTGCACGCCGCGCAGTCCCGCCTGCGGCATATGCCCTTGGATGACGGCCTGCCAGGCGCGGGCGAAGGGAATTGCCGCTGAGTTGCCCGTGAAGGCGCGGAAGGCCGTCAAACCCGTTCGCGCCGGCACGGCCTTCGTCGCCTTCGATCCGCTGGGGCGCGTCGGCACCGTGATCCGGCCGGAGAAGGGGCTTCTGGCGGGGATGCGCGCCCTGCCCTCCACCGATTGGGCGGAGGAGGCGCCACGCGTGACCCCGCCCTATGCGGCCCGCTGGCGCCCGATCGGTGAGGTGCGCCACACTTTCACGCATTTCCACTTGAGGCTCGGCGTGATGGTCGCGGCTGTCCCTGTGGTGCCCGCACCCATGACGCTCGAGACCGCGCTCGACGCGATGCCGACCGTCTTTGCCAAGGCGCTGAGGCTGGCGGCCTCCGCCGGCTAAGGCTCGGGAAGCCTCAGGCGAGGCCTTCCTGCTCGGCACGGACGCGCTGGCGAAAGATGTCGACGGGCACGAGCGTGCCCCCCTCCTCGACATGCCAGTACGTCCAGCCGTTGCAGGACGGGGCCCCTTCGAGCCGGGCGCCAACCTGGTGGATCGAGCCGGCAATCCCGCCCTCGGGTCCGCTGGCCACCAGCGTCCCATCCGCCCGAACCTTCGCGCGGTGCCGCCCGCCGATCGAGACAAGGACCTGGCCCGGCCGGATCAAGCCACGCTCCACGAGCGTGCCGAAGGGAATGCGCGGGGCGGTACGGCGCGCGGTGCTGAGGGTGATGACGCCGGTATCATAGGGATCGACGGCCGCGATCCGGGCGCGGGCGGTGGCGGCATACTCTCGATCCCGCTCGATCCCAATGAAGTGCCGGCCGAGGCGTTTGGCGACCGCACCCGTTGTGCCCGTGCCGAAGAACGGATCCAGCACCGTATCTCCAGGCCGCGTGGTGCCCACGATCACGCGATGGAGGAGCGACTCGGGCTTTTGGGTCGGATGCAGTTTTTCCCCGCTCTCATCCTTCAACCGCTCAGCCCCCGCGCAGATCGGCAAGGTCCAGTCTGAGCGCATCTGAAGCCCTTCGTTGAGCTCCTTGAGCGCCTCGTAGTTGAAGCAGGGCTTCGCCGTCTCGCTCCGAGCGGCCCAGATGAGGGTCTCATGCGCGTTGCAGAGCCGCTTGCCCCGGAAATTCGGCATCGGGTTCGTTTTGCGCCAGATGACGTCGTTCAGGATCCAGAACCCGGCGTCCTGCAGTGCGGTCCCGACGCGAAAGATGTTGTGGTAACTGCCGATGACCCAGATCGCGCCGTCGGGCTTGAGGCAACGCCGCGCCTCGGCCAGCCAGGCGCGGGTGAAGCTGTCGTAATCCGCGAAGCTGCCGAAACGGTCCCAGGCCTCCTCGACACCATCCACCCGCGTGTGGTTCGGCCGATGCAGATCGCCGCGAAGCTGCAGATTATAGGGCGGGTCGGCGAAGATCAGATCGGCCACGCCTTCGGGCAGCGCCGCCATGCGCTCGATGCAATCGCCGATCAGCACGCTGTCGCGCGGTATCCGTGTCATGGCGCGCCTCCAAACCCGTCACCCCACACCAACGGTGCCCAGAGTGATACAAAAGCGTCAATGATGTTTTATCTCATAGATTTGGCGCATTTTCCTCATGCATTCGAAATGTGGCTTCAAGGTCGCGCTGCGCTGGCTGCCTTGGCGGCGAGACGGGCGGCGATGCGGGCGGCGATGGGGGCGAAGCAGCGGCGATGCTCTGGCGTCACGCCCAATCGGTCGAGCGCATCGGCATGCGCGCGGGTGCCGTAGCCCCTGTTCGTGTCCCAGCCATAGCCGGGGTAACGCTGATTGAGCGTGTCCATGAGGTCATCGCGATGGACCTTGGCGACGATGGAGGCGGCGGCGATGGCGGCGACCTTGCCGTCGCCACCGGGCACACCCCGGGCGGGCAGATTGAGGCCCGGCACCACCCGCCGCCCATCGACGATCAGGCCTGCGGGACGCTGAGGCAAGGCCGCGACGGCCCGGGCCATCGCTGCATCATTGGCGGGGCCTAGGCCGAGGCGATCGATCTCCGCCACCTCGATCACGGCGATGCCGACGGCGGCGGTCTCCAGGATCTGCCGGGCAAGCGCTGCGCGACGCTTTGGCGAGAGGCGTTTTGAGTCGTCCACGGCCGGCCAGGCCGCGTCCTCGGGCAGGATCACCGCGGCCGCGACGAGCGGGCCGGCCCAGGGGCCACGGCCCACCTCATCGAGCCCGGCGACGGGAGCAGGCAGGCCATCGGCGAGGGCCATATCGAGAATGGGACGAGGCACGCGCATGCCTCCACCTCGGCGCGCGCGCGGTCCCGGGTCAAGCCCGGGACGGTTCGGCTCTAGAAGCCAAGACTAAGTTGGTCGCCGGGGCGGGGCGGCGGGGCGAAGAGATCAGTGCGCAGATCGGCCAGATCCGGCGCGAGCCCGTAGCGGCGACAGGCCAGATCGAAGCGGCGCGCAATCAGGCTCGCATGCACGCCTTCGCCCTTCAGCCGCTTGTGCCAGGCGGGATCATAGTCTCGCCCGCCATGGACGTCGCGAACGAGCGAGAGCACCCGCTTGGCCCGCTCCGGACGCTCACGCGTGAGCCAGTCTCGGAACAGCGCAGCCACCTCGAGCGGCAGGCGCAGGACGGTGTAATGCGCGGCCGTGGCGCCCGCGGCTGCAGCGGCTTCGAGGAGGGCTTCGATCTCATGATCGGTGAGGCCCGGGATCACCGGCGCAAGGTTCACCTTCACCGGCACCCCCGCATCCGCCAGCGCGCGCACCGCCGCAAGCCGGCGGCCGGGGCTCGCGGCACGGGGTTCGAGATCCCGCGAGAGCCGGCTGTCGAGCGTTGTCAGCGACAGGGTCACCTGGGCAAGGCCACGCCGGCCCATGCGACCAAGGATATCGAGATCATCGGTGATCGAGGCCCCTTTGGTCGTCACCCAGACGGGATGGGCATGGGCCTCCAGCACCTCGAGCACCCCACGCATGATCCGGTGCTGCCGCTCGATGGGCTGATAGGGGTCAGTATTGGTCCCGATCGCGATGGGGCGCACGCTGTAGCCCGGTTTGCGCAGCGCCTCGGCCAGGAGCGCCGGCGCCCGCGGCTTGATCACCAGCTTGGTCTCGAAATCGAGGCCGGGGGACATGCCGAGCTGGGCATGGCTCGGGCGCGCGAAGCAGTAGACGCAGCCATGCTCGCAGCCCCGGTAGGGATTGACGGAGCGGTCGAAGGGGACATCGGGAGACGTGTTGCGCGCCAGCACGCTGCGGGACTGATCGACGGCAATCTCCGTGCGCAGAGGCGGGGCCTCCTCCTGGGTCCACCCATCATCGACGGCTTCGGTCCGCTGGTTGTCATAGCGTGAGGCCATGTTGAGGCCTGCACCGCGACCGCGCCTGCGCTCAGCCGGCACCGCATCGGGCACAGGCCTCAGATCAAGGCTCGGTTCGAGGATGATCGGGGGGGATCCGTCCGCCGGGGCCATGCTGCGTCCTTCTCTGACTCGAGAAGAACATTAACGGAACATTTTGCCTTCGTTAACCGATTTCTGATGCGAGAAGGGGGCAGATGCGCCGCCCCCGCCTGGCTCAATACGGATAATCGTCGGGCGGGGGATTGTTGTTGGCCGAGCTCGCGATCGCCGCACCCACGGCCAAGCCCACAGCGCCCGCCGCGAGGCCGACGGCCGCCGCGCTCGGCCCATCGTCGTAGCAGCAGCCCCCGCGATAATAGTCACGCCGCGCCGAGGTACGCCGCGCCGTGCGCCGGGCGGTTCGACGGGACACACGACGGTTCTCGCGGCAGCGCGGCCCGCAGGCGAGCTGTGCGTCGATGTCATCGGCATAGGCCGCCAGCGCTGACGGGGCCGGCGGGTCGAGCGGTACGGGCGCCGCGGAGGATGGCAGGGCGGCCAGCGCGAGGGCGGCGGCAGCGACAGCTGGGAGTGCGATACGCAGGATCATCATTCCCCTCCCGCGACGAAATCGCTGAGCTCGAAGTTGTCTTTGACGGCTTCCCAGCGCTCTGCGAGCTCTTTGCACTTGGCGTCGTCCCGCGGCTGAGCGGCGCCATAGCCAGCGCTTGTCGCATAGGCATAGGCGATGTTGGAACCGAGATCCTGCAGGATCATCGTGTAGATCGCTTTGGAGGCAAGGCGCATGGTCTCGCGCCGTTCGTCATCCTCAGCAAGGCAGCCATAGGCATGGCCGACCGTGAGACCAACCTCACGGGTCTGGCCCTCGATCTCGGTCTCCTCCGCCGTGGCGTGGGACGGGATCGCGAGGGCGAACGGGGCAACGACGGCAAGGGCAATGGCGGAGCGCATAGGGATCCTCCGGGCTGACGCGCGACCCCTGGGCGGAATGCCTCGGTCCGGTCGCGAAACGATTGGGTGTCGGCAAGGTGCCACCGGGCGCAGTCTTGCGAAAGCAATAAAATTTCCGAAGGGGCAATCGATCCGACCCGGCGGCATCGGCGCCGTGCCAACCCGCTTCGACGCCTCAGGCCGGCGTCGAGAAGAAGGGGTTGCAGGTCGTCGGTGTGATGCCGTGTAGGGTCACGACGGCGAGCGCACCGGACTTGCCACCGCGCGCCAGCGCCGTTTTGAGCTGACGGGCCATGCGCACCACGGTCTCCTCATCGGGATTGGCGAGGGCGACGAACCAGGCGGTGTGCTGTTGGCGCTTTCGGGAGAGCTTGCGGATCGCCTCACCCAAGGCTTCCGTCCCAGGCGGCACGCGGGTGATGGCAACGAGGCTGGCGGCCCGCTCATCGGGTTCGTTGGCAGCCTTAGGCTCAAAGGCCAGCCAGCGGGCCGGCGGCGCGTCGGGTTCTTGCGCGTCCGGCGCGAAGGAAAGATCGCGCACGGGATTGTTGGGCAGCTCGTAGCGCATCAGCGCGGTCGGATCATCGCTCAGCAACCGGTCGAACGAGATCTTCCGTGCCGTGCGCCAAGAGTGCTGCGGATCGAGCGAGGTGAACATCTTGGGAGGCAGATCCGTGAGCGCCGCTTCGCAGACGATGGCGTCCGACAGCACATCGTTGCGGCGTGCCGGACCGAAGACCAAGACATGCTCGAAAGTGCTGGGTGCACGGCCGAGGGCAAACTCCCAGAGGCAGAAGCGCGGCTCGCTCAGAGGGGCGGAGAGACCCCGGCGACTATCGAAGTGGCGCAGGGTAAAGCGGAAATCGAGCACGGCCAGCATGGCGAAAAGACCCGCACCAGTCCGATCGATCCCCTGCTGACGATGCGCCCAGACGCGACCGCCGCCGATGAAGATGCCCATGAAGAGGAGGAGCCCGATGATCTCGGCCCCGACCGGCCAGCTGCCCTCCCCCTCGGAGGTCAGGGACCCCGGAGAGAGAATACCCGCCGCCAGCCAAGCACCGACGAGATAGAAGACCGTATCGGCTCGCGCGTCCCAGCGGCCCGTCTCCAGATAGGCCTCTTCGATTTTGGCGCCGTCATCGACCGTGTCGTCGCGATCGCCGTCCAAACGCTTGCGGCAGGCCGCGATCAACTCGGCATGCACCTTCGGCATATCGCTGCCGAACTCCTTGGCGAGCCAGAGCGCCATTGAGGCGACGGCGGCGGCGGCCGGCAGTTCCCAAGCCTCTTCGAGCCCCGTCACGCTAACCGCCGCGAAGGTCACGCTCAAGGACAAGCCAGAGGCCGCATAGAAGGCGCGCCGGTCCCGTGCATCGTTTCTTACCTGACCCCGCTGCCCGATCGTCTGATGCACGATCAGGAAGAAGAGCACAGCCGCGATGGTCGCCACCGATCCTTCGGAGAGCCCAAAGGCCTGAACCCCGAAGGCATGTGTGGCGAGGGACCCGGCGCCCAATACGATCAGGACCATGATCAGCGCGATGTGGCGATCCTTGCAGAGCGCGAGGGCCGCGAGGGCGAAGAGGGAGCAGGCGAGACCGATCCCGCAGAGCGCGTCCGGTGCACCACCACGCCCGTCCAGCGCGGCCAGGACGCAGAGCCCCGCCGGCACGAGCGCGGGGATCACGAGCGCGCTGCGCCAACCGGGGAGGAAGGGCGCGTGATATTTGGAGAGCTCCGCCGCATCCTCTGCGCTCGGCGCCGGCGTACGCAGTGCGAGGACGACCAGGCCAAGCACCGCGGCCGTCAGCACGCCGGTCGTCACCCCCAGAAGCGTGTCGTTGGCCGGCGCGCCGACGAGAGGCGTGATCAACAGCACCGCCGGCAGCGCAATGGGCGCGGAAAAGGGCTGCCAGCGCTCTGGAATCGTCTGCTTGTCGAAACGGTCGCGAACACTGGAGAGGCGCCGGAAGAGCCTCTCCTCATTGGCGCGAAGGGCGCGTGCCAAGGAGAGGGCAGCGGCCAGTGTGAACAAGAACGCTAGGGCAGCCGCGTTCCCGACAAGCGTCCCATGCATCAGGAAGGATCCGAGGCCTGCCACCCAGGCTGCCCGCGCCGTCTCCACCACCCAATAGAACAGGAGAGCGGCGCCAAGGCCGAGGGTGAGATGGCCCAGCTGGTTCGCCATCCACGAATAAACGCGCGTGTAATTGGCCCGGACATCGGAGACGCCGAACTCGCTGCGGAAGATCCGGGTGATCCAGAGGAATTCGATCCAGCTGACCTTGGTGGGCGGCGTGTCCGTCATGCCGCGGCCCCGTCTCTGATGCGCGCCCCTGGCGAGCGGACCTGGGACCGTGGCAGGCGAGATTCCCTGCAGAAGGGTAGATCTCGGGCCGGCCAGGGGGAAGCCGGCCCGAGGGGAGCGGGCTCGATGTAGAGGTGGCGCTTTAATGCGGGGATGACGCTTCCCTCGCCGGCCGTCTCTAAACCGTCTGCTCTGCCCGTCCCATCCTGTGTGCCCGACGGACCCCCAGGGCCCGTCAGACCGAAACTGCTCACGACGACCGCCCCCCCGCGGTCATATGCCGATACCGACCGCGTCACGGACGCATCGTGTTTGGCAGACAACGCTCATGCGTCTCGTCGTTCGGCTCGGTCGCAACACTCATGGTCAACGCGTCCGCGGTCTGCTGGGCGTTGACGCTGAGGGTAATTCCTCAGCGCCGTCTATTGTGCACGCCTGGCTGACCGAACCCGTGTCAGCATCGACGCGCGCAAGGGGAGCACACACACCACCGGCAATGCCTACAAAGCAAAAAGCCACATCAATCCCCCTAGCGAAGCGCCCGCCCGAGACGCCCCAACCGCGGGCGACTAGAGAGCAGGGGACGTGAGACTGGCGTGAATTTGACGCGTGTTAACTGTGAAAAAGGGACCAAATCCGTGTTTAGTTTTCTCTCCTTCAATGGTTTGGCCCGCGGCGATCCTGCGTCCGCTTTTCGAGGGTTTCTGACCACCGAGGCTTGCCCATTCAGGCGCCGCGCCATCAGTAGTGCAGACGGCGCCGATAGCCCGGCACAACAGTGTTTGGACCTGGACCGCACCCTCCGGCGGCCAGGGCATCGGCCATCGCGCGGGCGACGATGGCAGCGCTTGCGCTCGTACCCCCAAACCGCACCGTCGCTCGGCCGAAGGTCGCCGCGGCAAGCACGCCCCCAGTGCTACGTCCCTCCTCGCAACGGCCTTGCAGGGGCTGGGGCAGCGGTGGCTCGAGGCTTGCCGGATCGAAAATGCCGCTCAGCCGATAGGGGACGACACCGCTGGCCTGCCCCGGATCTCGCGTTGCTTCCACGCCAGCAACCACAGCCTTGTCCGGCGAGGCAGTCCCGCCCGTGGCCAAGACCGAGGCCGTGCCTGCACGCTGGACCAGCGCGTCCGGCTCCCGCACCTGTCGGCCGAGATCGCCAAGCGGCAGGTCAAACTGGCGATACTCCGAATCGACGAAGTGAGACTGCCGGCCGAGCGGTCGGAAGGTCAGCAAGGTGTCGTCACGGGCGATCCATAGCCTAAGCGGCTCGGCTTCCTCCGGGGCGCCTGTCCCCGCCCGCTCGACACGCAGGCCCCAGCGGCCCGACGGGGCGGGATCGCTGTCGGTCACGATATCGCTCGTATGACGGAGCGCGACGATGATGCGCTGATAATGCCCAGGCGGTGCCTCGGGCGCATCCAGGCGCGGGAACCGATCCGTGTAGCGGAGGTAATAGACACGCCCGATCTCAACGCCATGACGCTTCAGCCGATAGAAAACGTTGCATGACGCTGGAGCGGTCGGCGCCGCCAGGGGGCTCGCCGCATCCGGCGGCTGCAGAGCGATCACATGGGCAGGGCGCTCGGCCGCCACAGCCGCCCGCGGGCTCCAGAGTTCAATAAAGCTCGCGGTTCGATCGTCCGGCAAAACCTGCCAGGTGAGCACCGGTGCCTCATCCGCCCAGTCCTCGGGGCGCAGGACAGCATGCAGACGGTCCTGCAGGTGGTTGCCCATGGGCACCGTCGCCTTGATCTCGCGATTGCCGTATCGCTTGGCGAGGGCCAACAACAGGTCGATCGCCCGCACCAGCGGATGCGCCCCATCATCGGGTCCGTTGGAGTAGGCAAAGCTGATGTTGACGACCATGGGCGGCGCGGCCGGGGCATCGACCCGGCGCTCGTCCCGATCCGAGGCCGCCAAGAGCATCGCGAGCCCAGTCAGGGCACTCGGTGGCATCGTCCCGCCTGACGTGTCGGCGACCACGCGCGCGGCCAGATCGACGGCATAGATCGGGCGGTGCTTGGCCGTCTCGCTTGCATCTGCCTCGGCAGGATAACCCGCCATCAGGTCCAGCACTTGCGTGCCATGGGCAAACCGGGTCTTGAGCACATCGCGCTCGCGCCGCGCATCCTTGGGGGAGAACAGCGCATAGATGGCCAGCTCGTCCAAACCACCGGTCGTCGGGTCCCAATGGTCCTGGATCAGCGCATCGATGTGATCGCGCAGCAGAATCGTGCCGCCGAGAAATCGGTGGCCGATGGGCTTCCCGTCTGCCCCGGTCGCCGTCCGATCCTGGAGCCACAGGAACTCGAAGCGCGTCTTGTCCGGGACCGAGGCCTCGACGCCCTCCTCCCGATAGCGAAAGCGCGCGTTAACGAAGGCGATGCCGACATCGAGCACGCCGATATGGACCATGCCGGGAGCGGAAGGCGGCGTGCGCTGGCTCAGCATCTCGAGCGCCGCCTCGATCGCTGCCTCCATCTCTTCTTCGCTCTGATCATCGCCGGCGGCCGGGAACGGGCCGGCCACGAACGCGGTTCCGTTTCGCGTGTCCCCGTTCTCTAAGAGGCGATCGATCGCGCGCTCGAACCCGTCCCGCCGGCCCACGAGGTGCTTGGCGAGGCGCCCGAGGAGCGAGAGAGAACCGGTGCTCGCCCGCGCCGTCACCGGTTCTCTGATCGCCGCCGTATAGGCCTCGATCAGTGCACTGAAATCGAGCCGCTGGGCGCTCGCTCCCGCCGCCCGTCTTCGATCGTGGTAGGCGAGATAGGCACCGTTATAGGGGAACCCTGGGCCGATGGGGACGGGGCCTTCCCACTCATAGACCATGGCCACCCCCGCCCCCGGGGCGATACCACTCCGCAATCACACGGTCGTAGAGCCAGCCCAAGACGTGCGAACTTTCGGGCCGGAATTCGAAGGGCGTCTGCTCGAGCCAGTCGGGCAGCGCATCCCCGTTTGCCGCGCCCTCCATGCGGCCGAGATCGAAGTTCTCGCCGCCGAAGTGCTGGGTCTTGAAGTGATAGCCGCCGGCCACCGTCCCCGGGTGCATATGCGTGCTGCTCTCCACCATCAAGTCGAACAGATACTCCCCGAGGAGAAGGCCGAGGAACGCGCCCGGCATGCTGTCTACGGGGAAATGGACGCCGGCCACCGTCCGGTTGATCGAAATGCGGGACGCCGTGCGCAGGAGATAGTTGCTGCGCCTCAAGACCGGCTGCGACGGATCCTCCAGACGCGAGAGCAGGGTGGCGAGGATGAAGCTCTCCACCGCATGTCCGCTCGGATAGGTGCTATGCGGCGGGTTCTGGATGATCGGCGTGGTCTCCGGACAGAAGTCGACCGGGCGCGGCGCCGAGATCCAGGCTTTGATCTGGGAGTGCATGATGGTCGAGACGTCTTGTGCCGCGAGCAGCATCGTCATCGTCCAGGGTTTTGACCGCGCGCTCAGCCGCACCGTCGCGCCGAGAAAGGACAAGAGGTCCGTCTGCTGCAGGATGATCTCGTTCAACCGGTCGGCCCGCAGGTCCATGGCCGACAGCACATGATGGATCTGGGCTTCGTTGAAGGTACTGCTGTCGGGATCGTCGAGCCGGAACAGAGAGACGGGATCGTCGTTGCTAAAGGGGTTCCGCGCCATGACGGCGGTCCAACTCGGGCCGCGGTTGATGAGAAGCGCGCGTTTCATCTCTTCGACGAGGAGGATCCGCAGATAATGCGGGTGAAGCCGGCGCAGGCGTTCAAGGTCGTCATCCACGATCGGTCTGGGGTTGCGAAGCGTCACGACTTGAGGATCGGAAATGCCTTCGGCCGCTACGGCAAGTGCTGCACTCATGACAGTGGAGCTGGCCGAGCCCGCATGATCGAGGATGCTCCCGGCGCCCCCCGCGCCTCCGGCGCCACCTGCACCGCCAGCACCTCCTGCGCCTCCCGCTCCTCCAGCACCGCCCGCGCCCCCAGCGCCACCGGCACCGCCAGCGCCCCCTGCGCCTCCGGCACCACCAGCGCCCCCAGCACCACCGGCACCCGCGATCGTTGCAAATGTCATCACTATCCTCCCGAACCACATGCAACCTGGAAAAGACGTCGGACAATATTGATTGAAAAGAAACATAGCTGCTCTCGATTCACGCATTTTTCACGTGATCAAGAAACCCAGCCCTACGCTGACGGATACGTCATGGGACTATTTCAAATTTATACTTTGAATGTATTTGCTGTCCCAGATTAGGAATGGTCAGAGTAATTACTAAAGGTTACGGCCCTGATCGTTGAGGTCTTTAAGAGTCTCATAGGAGGTCAGAAATGAAAGGCTTTGACCCCATTTCGAATCAAGCTACGATCCACCAAACTCATGGTGGTATTATGGGAGTCTGCTCTCGTCAGATGTATGTTCTGCACGCATTGGGAAGGTTCCGCCTCATCTCGCCAACGGGCGACGAAGTCGGGCCGCTGGGAAAAAAGGCTAAGGGCCTGATTGCGCTGCTTGCGCTCTCACCTGGCTACTCTCGGTCGCGGCGATGGATACAAGACAAGTTGTGGAGCGACCGGTCTCAAGGGCATGGCTCGTCGAGCCTGCGTCAGACACTGCGGGAGATCCGAAAGGCCTTGGGCGACGGCCAAGACCTCATCCAAGCCGAGAATGGCGGTCTCACCCTCGATCCCGACCGATTCTTAACCTCCATGGAAGGCGCGGATGGCGATCTCGAGCTCTTCGAGGACCTGGAGATCCGAGATCGGGAGTTCGAAAACTGGATCCGCGACCAGCGCCTGCGTGCAAGCCCAAAAGAGCAGGAGCCGCCAGCACCCCGCCCCCCGCGCGGTATGCCGATCATGCTGCTCTCCTCTGGACCGAGCGACCAGCCGCAGGCCAATCGCCTGGTGCATGATCTGGAGAACGCCATCGCCCGCGCCGTGCTCGAGCAAACGGACATCGCGGTCTTCGGCAATCAGTCCTGGGAGGAGGACAGCGCGCTTGCCGCCACGGGCGTTGCCGTGCGGCTTTCGGCGGGCTGGTCCAATGGCGAATGGGTCGTCTCGACCCGGATCACGAAGCTGAGCGACAGCGGCGTCGTCTGGGTGGCACGTCGCCACCTCACAGGCGAGACCCATGAGGCGGTGGAAGATCGCGCCGGTCGCCAGCTCATCAACGAGATCGTCAGCCGCGTCCTGGCCGATGTGGCGCAGCAGCGCGTCGAGGGTACGGGTCAGAAGGCCGCCTTCGCCCTTGCCGCCGAAGCGCGGTCCCTGATCTTCAGGCTGGGACGGGACGATCTGCGTCGGGCGGATTCGCTCCTGCAATCGGCCTATGAGCAGGAGCCGCGGGCCAACTATCTGGCTTGGCGGTCTTTTCTGCGCAATACGGCGGTCTTCGAGCATCTGACGACCGAGTTTCTGGGCCCCGACCAACCGGCATCGACCTTCGCCGAGGAGGCCTATCGCCAGGACCCCGACGACCCGACCGTCCTCGCCTTTGCAG
Source organism: Pseudomonadota bacterium (assembly GCA_039026635.1). Taxonomy (GTDB): domain Bacteria; phylum Pseudomonadota; class Alphaproteobacteria; order Rhodobacterales; family Rhodobacteraceae; genus Thermohalobaculum. Next base: position 8,608 of record JBCCLX010000018.1, on the reverse strand, counting down.
CGCAATCGCATCTTGTGGGCGACGGCAATGCGGGGGCCTGTCGGTGGTTGGCCGAGGATGCCGTGGCGCGCGATCCTTCCCAACCGCTCGGCTGGGCTTTTCTGGCGAATGCGCAGCTTGTGGCCGGCGATTATGCAGCCGCACGCGCGACGGCGGCTCGGGCGGCGGAGACGGCCGCGGGGCTGCGCGGGGCGCAGTTCTTTCGGATCTTCGGCTGTATGGCTGCGGTTGGCGTTGGGGAGTACGACGCTGCCTTCGACGATGCAGCGCAGGCGCTCGCCTTCCTCCCGGGGTTTCGCGCGCCCATGCGGTACATGATCGCCATCGATGCGGCGCGAGGGCGGCGGGCGGAGGCACAAAAACTCACGGAACGGCTCGCGCATCATGAGCCAGGGTTCAATTTTGAAAAGCTGCTCGCACCCTCCTACCCAGTTCAGACACTTCAGAAACTACCGATCATCGAGGATGTTCAGCGCTTTGCCGATCGGGAGAAGCTGGGCTGAGCGATGGGATGGTCGGAAAGGGTGAGGCTGCGGGCAACCCAATCCGCGGCCTCTTGCGCCGTCGCGCGGCATGGAATGCGACCCGGATCAGCCGGGCGCGCCACCAGATGCACCGGCAGCCCTAGCGTGCGCGCGGCAAGAAGCTTGGCCCTGCCGGCCTCGCCCCCCGAATCGCGCGCCGCCAGATGGGTGATCCCTTCTCGCTCCAAAAGGATGGCTTCGGCTGCCGCGTCCAGCGCGGCACGGGCATGGAGGATCCGCACATTTGCCGGGATGACAGCCGGCGCCTCGATCGCGCGCAGCAGAAAGGCGATGTCGGGCCGATCCCCAAGCCGCACCGCCGCCCGCGTGCCCAGCGCAGCGAAGACCCGCGCGCCCGCGGGCAGCGCACGCAGGAGTGCATCGAGGCTCGAATGCCGGGTCCAACAGTCGCCCTCACCCTCGGTCCAGGGCGCCCGCTCGAGCCGCAGGCTGGGCACCGTCGCAAGCTCTGCGGCCAGGGCTGCGTTGCGGCGCATGGTCGTTGCAAAAGGGTGCGTCGCGTCGATCAGGGCCCCGATGCCATGCGCTATCAGCCAGGCGGCGAGACCCTCCGCCCCCCCAAAACCGCCCGTGACGACGGGTACCGGATAGGTCGCCGGTTCCGATGTGGCGCCCGCAAGAGAGGCCGTGGCCTCGACGCCCGGCATCGACGCGAGCAAAGCGCAGAGCGCTCGGGCCTCGGCCGTGCCGGCGAGGACCAGCACGCGTTTCATGCCGCGCGTCCCGTCGCCGCGACTGCCTCGGCGACGATCTGCCCGGCGCGATCCACCACCAGCACATCGACGGCGACCTCGGCGCCCTCCAGCGTGTCCAACGCGACCCGCTGAGCGCGGGTGGCCACGCCTTGAGCCAACGCGGCACCGCACCCGTCCAAAGCCTCCTTCGCCGTATGGGCCGCGGCGACCGGTGCGGGATCGCAGCCGATCTCCCGCGCGAGCTGCGCCAGAAAGGCGAAATCGACCTGGGAGCGGCCGGAATGCAGATCGAGGGCCCCCGCAGCGAGCTTGGCGAGCTTGGCAAAGCCGCCTGCGATCGTGAGCCTCGGGATCGGATGGCGGCGGAGGTACTTCAGGAGCCCGCCTGCGAAATCGCCCATATCGAGCGTCGCGTGTTCCGGCAGATCGAGCCGGCGGAGCGCGGCCGCCTCCGATGTCGAGCCCGTGCTGGCGAGCGCATGAGCCACGCCATTGGCCCGCGCAACATCGATACCGCGGTGGATGGAGGCGATCCAGGCGGCACAGGAATAGGGGCGCACGATCCCCGTGGTCCCGAGGATCGAGAGCCCCCCTTCGACGCCGAGGCGCGGGTTCCAGGTCTTCGCCGCCAGCTCGGCACCGCCCGGAATGGCGATCTCAACCTCGAGATCCGGGTCCGCACACACCGCCGAGACGGCGTCGCGGATCATCGCGCGCGGCACCGGGTTGATCGCGGGCTCGCCGGGCGGGATCACGAGACCGGGTTTCGTGACCATGCCGACGCCCTCGCCTGCGCTGAATGTGACCCCGCTGCCCATGGCGCCAGCCCGCACAGTAGCGCGCACCAGCGCCCCATGGGTCACGTCCGGGTCATCGCCCGCATCCTTCTGGACCGCGGCAGAGGCCCAGCCATCGCCCAGCACGGTCTCGACCAGATCGAAGGCGACCATCTCCCCCCTCGGGAGCACGATCGTGATGGGATTGGTCCAGCCACGCCCGAGGAGCGCACCAAAGGCCGCTTTCGCAGCCGCCGTCGCACAGGCGCCCGTGGTGTAGCCATGCCGTAGATCGCCCTCGGGCTTGCGTGCCATGGGCGCGAGGATAACCGGCGCTCGGGATCGGGACCATGGGGGAGAGATGCCAAAGCGCATGCCGCCGTTTCTCGCACGGTGGGCTCTGGTCTTGCGCCTCGGGACCGGTTAGCCGTGAGGCATGACCAAGGTGCCGTCTCCGCCGCAAGGCCATGTGTGGCCAGAGTTTCCGCCCGGGCTCGTCTGGCTCGTCGGCGCCGGTCCCGGCGATCCGGGCTTGATGACGGTGGAGGGGTTGCATGCGCTCAGCCTCGCCGATGTGATCGTGCATGACGCGCTGGTCGATCCGCGGATCCTCGACTGGCGCCGTCCAGGGGCCGATGTCGAATACGCCGGCAAGCGCGGCGGCAAGCCGTCGCCCAAACAGCGAGACATCTCGCTCCGCCTCGTCTCCCTCGCGCGGGCCGGCAAACGGGTCCTGCGGCTCAAGGGCGGGGACCCTTTCGTGTTCGGGCGCGGGGCGGAGGAGGCGCAGACGCTGGTCGAGGCGGGCATTCCTTTCCGCGTGACGCCGGGCATCACGGCAGGCATCGGCGGGCTCGCCCACGCAGGCATCCCCGTCACCCACCGCTCCGTCGGCCAGGCGGTCACCTTCTTGACGGGGCACGACCGCACGGGCCTGGCACCCGAGGGTCTGGATTGGGGGGCGATCGCGCGCGGCTCTCCGGTGATCGTGATGTATATGGCAATGAAACACCTGGGCGCGATCGCCGCGCGGCTGATCGCTGAGGGGCGGGATCCGGCAGAGCCCGTCGCCATCGCCGCGGATGCGACACTTCCGTCAATGCGCGTGCTGGAGACGACGCTGGCGCGCGCTGCGGCAGAGGCGTCGGAGGCAGGGATCGCACCGCCGGCCATCGTCTGCGTCGGACGTGTCGTATTGCTGCGCCAGACGCTCGATTGGGCGACACAGCTTAGCGGGGCCGCCCCCCGCAGCCTCGACCCGCTCGACCAGAGCCAACACATCGCGCGCGACGCATCGTGAGCGTCACAGACCGCCCGCGCGGTTTGGTGATCGCAGCGCCAAGCTCCGGGGCGGGCAAGACCGTGGTGGCCCTCGGGCTCATGCGGGCGCTGCGCGAAGCGGGCCATCGGGTGGCCGGCGCTAAGAGTGGCCCCGACTACATCGACCCGCGCTTCCACGAAGCCGCGACCGGCAGCCCGTCGGTCAACCTCGATGCATGGGCGATGGATGGTGGCTCGCTGCGCGCCCGCGCCGCTGTGCCTGCCGATCTCTTGGTAGTGGAGGGGGCGATGGGCGCGCTCGATGGCGCCCCGCCCGAGGGGCGCGGGTCGGGCGCCGATCTCGCCACTGCGCTCGCGCTTCCCCTGGTGCTGGTGATCGATGCCGCGCGGCAAGCCCAATCGGTGGCGCTGCCGCTCGCGGGCCTCGCTGCCCTTCGCCCCGATGTCCAGATCGCGGGCGCTATCCTCAATCGTGTCGCCTCGGAGCGCCATGCCCGCGCGGCTCGGGCGGCGGTTGAGCGGGCGGGGCATGTGGTGCTCGGCGTCATCCCGCGCGAGGCGGCGCTGGCGCTGCCCTCCCGCCACCTCGGCCTCGTGCAGGCGGGCGAGCATCCGGATCTGGAGCGCTTCGTAGCCCGCGCGGCCGAGATCGTCGCGGCCGGGACCGATCTTGACCGGTTGGCAGCACTGGCGGCGCCCGTCGCACCGGTCGGGGAGGAAACCGCGCCCCGCCGTCTCTCGCCCCTCGGACAACGGATCGCGATCGCGTCGGATGAGGCTTTCGCCTTCGCCTATCCCCATCTCCTCACAGACTGGCAGGCCGCGGGCGCGACGCTGCACCCGTTCTCACCCCTTGCCGACGAAGCGCCCGACGCAGAGGCCGATGCCATCTTCCTGCCCGGCGGCTATCCGGAACTGCATGCCGGTCGCCTGGCTGCCGCGACGGGTCTTGCGGCGGGGATACAGGCGGCGGCCGCGCGCGGTGCCCGGATCTACGGCGAATGCGGGGGCTATATGGTCCTCGGCCAAGGCCTGATCGATGCAGAAGGGGTGCGGCATGCGATGCTCGGTCTCCTGCCTGTGACCACCTCCTTCGCCGCACGCCGTATGACGCTCGGCTACCGGACCCTGATCCCGCGCAGAGGCGCCCCCGTTACTGGGCGCCATGCCGGTCATGAGTTCCACTTTGCGAGCATCCTCGACGAAGGGCCCGGCGAGGCCGTCTTCGATGCCACCGATGCCGAGGGCGCGCCGCTGACCCCCATGGGACGACAAGTGGGGACGGTCGCGGGCTCCTTCGCCCATCTGATCGCGCCTTGCCCCTGACCGCGCCTAAGTCGCGGTACGCACCGGCCGCAGGATATGCGCATGCGCGCCGTCATAGAGCGCGCTGTCCCGAAAATCCGTCTCGCCGAGGGCGCGACCGACGAAGATCAGGGCGGTGCGCGTGATCTTGGCCTCGCGCACCTTGGCGTGGATGTCCGCCAGCGTGCCTTCGATGAAGCGCTGATCCGGCCAGCCGACGCGATAGGCCACGACCACCGGGCAGTCCGCCCCATAGAGCGGAGAGAGCTGCCGCTCGATCTCCCGCAGATTGCGGATCGAGAGATGGATGGCCAGCGTAGCGCCGGAGCGGCCGAGCGTCGTGAGATCCTCCCCCTCCGGCATCGCGGAGGATTTGCCGGCGGTGCGCGTGAGGATCAGCGTCTGGCTGACCTCCGGGATCGTCAGCTCGCGCCCCATGGCCGCGGCGGCCGCGGCATAGGCCGGCACGCCAGGGACGATCTCATAGGGGATCGCCCGCGACTTCAGCCGCCGGATCTGCTCCTCGATGGCGCCATAGAGCGAGGGGTCGCCCGAATGCACCCGCGCCACATCCTGCCCCGCGGCATGGGCCGTTTCGAATTCCTCGAGGATCGCATCGAGCGTGAGCGGCGCGGTATCGATCACGCGCGCGCCCTCGGGCGCATGGGCGACGACGGCCTGCGGCACGAGCGAACCAGCATAGAGGCAGACGGGGCAGCGGGCGATCAGGTCCCGGCCCTTTACGGTGATCAGATCCGGATCGCCGGGGCCTGCGCCGATGAAATAGACGGTCAAGAGGCGCCCTCCGTTTCATGCTTTCGCGCGTAGCCGCGCGGCGTGTAGGCAACGCTGCCGCTGGCCCCTCCGGCGCGGTCGCCTAAGGCGAAGGCGCGGGAGGAGGAGGCGCCGATGAGCACCGTCGTCAGCATATCGACGTCCTCCACCACCAGATCCGCGAGCGCGATGATGCGCACGGCCTCTCCCGGGCGGCCCAGATTGCGGGCGAGCACCACTGGCGTATCCGCGGGGCGATGACGGGCGAGGATGTCGCGCGCTTCCGCGAGAAGGGTGCGTCGCCGCGCCGAGACAGGATTGTAGAAGGCAATCGCGAAATCGCCTTCGGCTGCCGCTCGCACACGGGCCAGGATCGCCGCGCGCTCCGTCAGCAGGTCCGAGAGCGAGATGGCGCAGAAGTCATGACCCAGAAGCGCTCCGGCGTGGGCGGAGGCGGCCTGCATGGCCGAGATCCCGGGGGCGTGGACAACCTCTACGCGCCGAGCGGCCTCTGAGACACCATGCGGGCCATCGCCGCGGGCCAGAAGCTCCATGACAAGCGCGCCCATGGCATAGATCCCGCCGTCGCCGGAGCAGACGAGGACGACGCGGCGACCCTCCGCGGCAAGCTCCAGAGCATGCCGGCAGCGGTCCTCTTCGCCGCCCAGCGGGAAGTCATGGCGCGGCTTCGCGGCGCCCAGCGGGCCGAGAAGATCGATGTAGAGCCCGTAGCCGACCAGATCGTCCGCCTCAGCCACGAGCCGCGAGACCGCCGGCGTCCGCGTCTCTGCCGAACCTGGCCCGATGCCGACGACAGCCAGATGCCCCCGCGGCCTGCCCGGCGGCGCCCAGCGCTCTGGTTCTGCAATAGCTGCCACGGCACAGGTGGCGTTCTTCGTCTTCCGCTTTGGCAGCGTCAGGTTCGCACTCGGCCCCGCCGCGCATAGCGCCGCCGCCTCGGCCACCCCGTGGCAGCCGACCTCTCGGAACACGGTCGCCGAGGGCGTGGCAAGGCGCGGGGTCAGGGCCTCGAGCGTTGCTGCATCGAAGAAGCGGGCGGGGACATCGAGGTTCGCGGCGAGCACATTGACCGCCGCCTCATCGGCCTTAAGGTCGAGCGAAAAGACCCCGGCCACAGCACCCGCAGAGAGACCGGCACTCGCCAGGCTCTCATGCACGAGCGCGATCAGCTCATCCGGATCGCAGCCGCGAGCACAGCCGACGCCGAGGGCCAGGCTGCGCTGACGCCAGACGAGGGGCGCACAACCCTCGACGCTCAGCACGGCAACGCCCGGCTCGGCGCCGGTCACCCGCTCGGCCGTAAGCGGAGCCAGCCAATCAGCCTCACCGGCCAGACGGGCCGAGCGTCCCGCCAGGACACCGGCCGTCACCGCCTTGGCATCCAGCGGATTGTCGAGCCGCCAGCCCGGGGGCGCCACATCGAGCGCGACGCCGAGGGCGATGTCACCGGCCGTCGTGATCGCCGCATGGCCACCCAGCGCACCTGCGATGCGACGGGCAAGATCATTCGCGCCGTGATGCCCGCCGAGGAGCGGCACGGCGGAGGAGCCGTCCTCCGCCACCGCGACCACCGGCGGCTCGGCATGCTTGCTGGCCAGGAGCGGCGCCAGAGTCCGGATCAGGATGCCCACTGCCATGACGGCGACGATCGGGCGCCCCGCCGCGAAAAGCGCACGCAGATCGGCTGCCACCCCTTCGTGCCCCGTCGGCAGGCAGAGGGCCACCGTGCCGAGATGGCGCGCAAGTCTCTGCGCCGTCTCCTCGCCGGCGGGGGCAAGATGGACGACGGCGGGCTCAGGAGACATGCGGATCGCTCCCGTGGATCAGGATCATCGAGAAATAGGGCGCCGTCTCGGGCGCCTCGGCCAGGGGCAAGACGCGCTCATCTGGCAGCGACGCGCGCGCCACATAGACGGCGCGATCGGTGAGCCCCATGCGAGCCACGAGCGCGCGCAGCCGCGGCAGGTGCCGACCGACCTTCATGATCGCCGCCGCCCCGCCCGCGCCCAGCCGCGCCTCGAGCGCCCCGTCGTCGAGCGGTCCGGGCAGCACGGTCAGCGCCTCGTTCCGCGCCGAGAGCGGACGGCGGGCCGCGGCCGCACAGGCGGCGAGCGAGGCGACACCGGGCACGACCTCGGTCCGGTGCCGCTCCGCCAGGCGCGCGAAGAGATACATGAAGGAGCCGTAGAAGAATGGATCGCCCTCGCAGAGAACGACAACATCTTGCCCCTCGTCGAGGCGCGCCGACAGCGTGGCGGCTGCGGCGTCATAGATCTCCTGGGCCGGAAAGCGTTCGGGGCGCATCGGGATCCGGATCGCGATCTCTTCGGCCCCGCCTGGGATCACCTGCGCCGCGATGGCGCGGGCAAAGCTCTCGCCTGTGTCGGGAGCGGGATAGGCGATGACGGTGGCATTGCGGATCAAGCGATGCGCCTTCAGCGTCATCAGCTCGGGATCGCCAGGCCCCAGGCCAACGCCATAGAGGATCCCGCTCATCGCTTCACCATGCTCCATTGCGTGACGGCCATGGCCGCGCGCCAACCTGTACGCCCGCCGACGGGCTCGGCACGGCTGACCTGCAGGCGCGTGAGCTCACCGCCGCGCTCGGCATGAAGCGCCAGCAAGAGCGCTTCGCTCTCGAGCGTCACGGCATTGGCGACGAGGCGGCCATGGGGGGTGAGCGCGTGCCAGGCGATCTCGACCGTCTCACGCGACAGGCCGCCCCCGATGAAGACCGCCTCCGGACGCGGCAGGCCATCGAGCGCTTGAGGCGCGGTGCCCTCGCGCAGGTCGAGGCCCGGGGTGCCAAGCGCCGTGGCATTGGCGGCGGCATAGCCGCGTCGGTCAGCGCGGGGTTCGATGGCGATGGCGCGGGCACCGCGGGCGGCGCGCATCCACTCGATGGCCACTGAGCCGCAGCCCGCCCCCACATCCCAGAGCAGCGCGTCGGGCATCGGCATCAGGCGCGCGAGCGTCGCGGCGCGGACCTCCCGCTTCGTCATCGTGCCATCGCCGGTGAAGAGAGCATCGGCGAGGCCGGGGACCCGCGGCGCGAGCACAGCGTTCGCATCGGGCAGGCATGCGACCGCGAGGGTGTTGAACTCGGGCACCAGGGCATGCGGCCAGCCGGCGGCGGTACCGTCGAGCCGGGTCTCCTCATCGGTCTCCATGTTGCCGAGCACCGTCAGGCGGCTCGCACCATAGCCGCGCT